>CAMLGP010000008.1 GCA_946479535.1 uncultured Bacteroidota bacterium | reverse complement strand
TGCATGGCTGCACCCTTGAGGATAATGTGCTGGTAGGAATGGGTGCAATTATTATGGATAAGGCCATAGTGCACAGCAATACGCTGATTGCGGCTGGGGCGGTGGTATTGGAAAATTCTATTTGTGATCCCTGCAGTATTTATGCTGGCGTTCCAGCAAAGAAAGTAAAGGATATACCACAGGATATGATCCAGGGAGAGATCAACCGGATCGCTGATAATTATATCAAATATGCGAGCTGGTTTAAAGATGTTACAGTGCAGAGCGAGCAATAAACTTCAATTATTTATTCACTTTCTGCATCAGTTTTCCAGAATAATTATTTAACAGATTCCAATCTGCTGATTGCCAATAGTGGTACCACTCCTGATTGCGAATGGGGTAGATTTACTATAGTAAAAACAATGAATAAAAAGTAAATTCGTTATACCAATATGCGATTAAATATGAAAACCATAATGACCACTTTTGCCCTTATCTGTTTCATGGTAATGGTAACATCCTGTAACCTTTTTAAGCCCAAATATGGCTGTCCTTCCAATGGAAAGAATGTTGGTGCTGAAAAACTGGCAAGCGGGGATCCACAAGCCGAAAAAGAAGCAAGGAAAGCAAAGAAATTTAGGAGTTAGCAAGCAGCTAATTCGTATAAATCCCGGTCTTATAGTAAAAACCACCCGTAAAACAATTACTATGAGTCTTACCCTACGAACAACATTAGGATGTACTGAGGCCATCATTGCAGATGACGGGAACCTCAACCTATTTTACCGCGTTGCAGGCATCATTAACGAAGACCTTCGCCTGAAATTCCTTAAGAAAGAAGACGAGTTTGATACCATCAGCTGGAGCTTTAAATTCAAAGGCCACACGTTGACGCTTCAATACGATATCTACAACGGTATCTCTGTATTACCTACCAAGGCACAGGGAGCTGATGTAAAAGATAATAAAGCCGTGGTGGAGCTGGCAGCTGTTCTGGAAGGAAAGCTGATCGATCGTGAATTATTAAGGAATATTGCATAAAACTGAGCCTATCACACTAATCTACTTTAGCTTCAGATGCTGGTTTTCTGGCACTAATAATTTTTTTCCTCTATAGAGTCAAGTATGGTTGCATAGCTGACAAATCTGTCTTCAGCAATCTCCCCTTCTACTACCGCCTGCTTCACAGCACAACCCGGTTCATTAATGTGCAGGCAATTATTAAACTGGCAATTGTTTAATCGCGCACGCATTTCAGGAAAATAATGAGACAACTCCTGTCTGGAAATATCCACCAGCCCAAACTCCCGCATACCTGGTGTGTCAATGATGGATCCTCCACCCGGCAGGTCATACATTTCAGCAAACGTAGTGGTATGCATACCCTTTCCACTCCATTCACTTACGTCCTGGGTTTTGATCTGCAAATGAGGAAGGATCGCATTCAGCAAAGATGATTTACCCACACCACTATGACCGCTGAAAAGGGTTGTTTTCCCCTGGATCTTTGCTGCAAGCGCATCAATTCCTGTATTCTCTTTTACGCTTACAAGGTAAACGCCATACCCAATGCTGCCATACATTTCATTCCACCCATCAAATTTTTCCTGCTCCTTCTTCTTATGAATATCAGCCTTATTAAAAATGATGGATGGCTGTACATGGTACATTTCTGATGCTACTAGAAAACGGTCTATGAATCCCTGTGAAGTTCGTGGTTCCTTCAGAGTGGCCACCAGGAACGATTGATCCAGGTTGGCCGCTATGATATGGTGCTGGTGCTTTGCGCGGGGAGATTGCCTGTTGATGTAATTCCGGCGAGGCTTTATTTCCGTTATAATAGCTGTATTCTCGATCTTATCTTCTGTTTCAATTTCCACTGAATCACCCACAGCAACAGGATTGGTACTGGTAATATCATCAATCTTAAATATCCCTTTAATGCGGGCATTATGCCAGTTACCTGCTTCATCCTTTACGGTATACCAACTGCCGGTAGATTTATAAACAATAGCCTTCATGCGTCGCGAAATTAGTGAAAAGCGGGAGGCTTTAATTTATGGTTAGTGTCCTACGAACCATAGCGTAGGACGCGTATAACGTGGCATAGATCATGGGAATTTCCGCAGAAGAGTGGTTCTGAGTAAAACATCCATGAACAGTAATGCAAGCGCCGCCAATACAAGTGGAATGAATAATTCCTGGTAACGTTTATAGGAGGTTACATCAATTTTGGATTTCTCCATTTTGTCGATCTCCTTATAAATATTCTGCAATCCCTCCTTATCCTTTGCCCGGAAATACCGGCCACCGGTTTCCTCTGCAATTTTTCTCAGCAGGGATTCATCAATAAAATCAACAGCTGCATTCTTAGTCTGTGAAGTATTACCTGTATTCTCTATTACAGTAGATGGAAGAGCACCCATTCCTATCGTATGCACACGAACACCATGGGCCTTTGCAATTTCAAGAGCTGTCAATGGATCGATCAGTCTAGTATCTGGTGGATCTTCTTTACCGTCCGTGATCAGGATGATCACCTTGCTTTGGGCGGTGCTCTTGGACAACCGGTCAACTGCTGTAGCCAAACCCTCTCCTATTACTGTTCCATCTTTGAGAAAACGGCGACTTTCCAGGGTCTGTATCTGGTGGATCAGCGTATTCCTGTCTGTAGTAATAGGGCATTGGGTAAAGCTTTCTCCACTAAACACCACCAGACCGATCCTGTCTACCGGACGGCCCATCACAAAATTTACTGCCACCTCTTTCGCTACTTCCATCCGGGAAGGCAGGATATCTCTTGAACCCATGCTTCCACTTACATCCATACACAAAACAATATCTATACCCTCACCCTGCAAATGCTCCTGGTCCTTTCTCGTTTGAGGTCTTGCCAGTGCAATGATCAATGCTGCAATAGCCAGTAACCGGAATATAAAAGGAAAATGCCGGAAGAATAGTTTGGCTGATGATACCTGGAATGCATTGGCAGAAGATACCATTATTGTGGCCTGCATCCGGTTATACTGTTTCACATAATACCAGATCATTATTGGCAATACTCCAAAGAAGGGGAAAACCCATTTGTAGGCAAAGCTCATATGTCTGATCCAGTCGTACAGCATCACGGCATTTGTTGTATAAACTCAATTGATTCTTTAATAGTATCATAACTGCTCCTGTCGTCTTCCGCAGTAGGAACATATTTGGCAAATTTTGTAAAATCACTGATACGTAAGGCCTGTGCCAATTTCTCAAACAGTGTATTGTGTACCTTCAATTCCCGCAATTGCTGCACCAGGTCATCCGTTGTTTGCTGAAGAGAATGAATTCCTTTTTTATCCAGCACGTATTGCCTGAATATATCCACCAGCCTGGAATAGTATTCCTTGGCATCACCCTTCTGCCCCTTTAATTTCTGGAGTGATTCCATGGCCACCTTGAATGGGTCAGGTGGGGGTTCAGCTGGTTTCACAACGGGTTTCTTTTTCTTTCGCAAAGCGAGGATAAGAATAATGATCAATAATACTGCAGCTGCAAGAGCCGGATACAGCCATTGATTATTATTCTTCTTTTTTTCTTCTGTTGGGTTTACTTCAATGATATCATGTATATCGTGATAAGGCTGGGTAGTATCAAAGGGTGTATAGCCTATATCTATGGGCAGCGTATCAGTCCCAATTTTTCCATACAGGACAAAAGAGGGGATCACCCAGTGTCCGGAATCAAAACTGGTTATCCGGAAGGATCGTGAAAGCACGGTTCCACTGCTTGTATTGACGGTATCGATCGGTTCTGAAGAAAGGAATTCAAAATGAGGAATAGAATCGACAGAGAAAAAACTGATGGGTTGCGATTCCGGAATATCTGCTTCTATCCTGAGCTGTATGGGTTCTCCGATCAGGATCTTTGACCGGTCAACTGTTGCGCGCACAGTAGTCTTTGCCTGTCCATAGGAGATTATTGGAAAAAAGGCAGACAGAAACAGAAAGATGGTGGTATAACTATTCCTTTTTATCATTCAGTTTATGCGATCAGTGGTTCACTTGTTGCGGCTAAGGAAAAATCGCTGCAATACTCTAACATAATCATCTCCGGTACGCACATGCAAAAGATCAGAGCCGGCTTTTTTGAAGACCTGGGAGCTGTATTGTGTAATTCTGAAAAACTCTTGCTGGTAGCTCTGGCGTACAAAGGCATTGCCGCTATCGATCCATTTTGTTGTACCTGTTTCAGCATCCTGCACCTGCAATAACCCGGCTTTGGGCAATTCCATATCCATTTTATCATATATTTTGATCCCGATCACATCATGTTTCTTTCCTGAGATTCGCAGAGCGTCTTCGTAATTGGCATCCAGGAAATCACTCAATACAAAGGCAATGCTTTTCTGGCGGGTAACATTATTAAAATAACGCAAAGCCTTGCTTACCTCAGTACCTTTTCCAGTGGGTTCCTTACTCAGCAACTGCCGCACTATATAGAGCGCATGCTGCTTTCCTTTCTTGGGAGGAATATATCCTTCCACCTTATCACTATAAAAAATAGCTCCGATCTTGTCTGCATTATTTACGGCAGAAAAACTCAATACGGCACCAATTTCAGTGATCATATCCCGCTTGCGTGCATGAACAGTTCCAAATAAGGAGCTGGCGCTAATATCCACCAGCAGCATTACTGTTAACTCACGCTCCTCTTCAAATACTTTACTGTAAGGATGTCCCAATCTTGCAGAAACGTTCCAGTCAATAAACCGTGTATCATCTCCTGCTGCATATTCTCTTACCTCTTTAAAGGACATACCTTTTCCTTTAAAGGCGCTATGGTATTCGCCTGTAAACAGGTCGGTGGTAAGCTTTTTGCTTTTGATTTCCAGCTCACGGACCTTCTTTATTATTTCTGCTGTTGTTAGCATTGGCAGGTTTGAGTAAACTATTTGTTACGGAACATTGATCTGTTTGAGAATATCTTCCACCACATCCTCCACATTCACATTCTCAGCTTCTGCTTCATAGGTGAGGCCGATACGATGGCGCAATACATCTTTTGCAATGCTCCTGATATCTTCCGGAATTACAAATCCGCGTTTATTCAGGAAGGCCTGGGCCTTTGCTGCCAAGGCAAGGCTAATGCTGGCGCGGGGACTACCGCCGTAGGAGATCAATGGTTTTAATTTTTCCAGCTGGTATTTCTCCGGCTGGCGTGTAGCAAATACTATATCCAAAATGTATTGTTCAATCTTTTCATCCATGTAGATCTGTCGCGTTAGGTCCTTTGCATTAGTTACTTCCTGGATGGAAACAACCTGCTTTATCGGCTGCGAAGTGCTTCCCTGTACATTCTGGCGAATGATCATTTGCTCTTCATGCATCTTTGGATAGCCCACCACCACTTTCATGATAAAGCGGTCAACCTGCGCTTCAGGAAGAGGATAGGTTCCTTCCTGTTCCAACGGGTTCTGGGTTGCCAGAACCAGGAAGGGTTCATCCAGTTTATAAGTTGAATCACCAATGGTCACCTGCCGTTCCTGCATAGCTTCCAGCAGGGCTGATTGAACTTTTGCCGGAGCACGGTTTATTTCATCGGCCAATACAAAATTGGCGAAGATGGGTCCTTTGCGGACTACGAAATCACCTTTCTGCTGCTGGTAGATCATGGTACCGATAACGTCTGCCGGTAACAGATCTGGCGTAAACTGAATACGGCTGAATTTGGCATGAATAGCCTGGGAAAGGGATTTGATGGTTAAGGTTTTTGCCAGCCCTGGAACACCTTCCAGCAGTACGTGACCATTGCTTAGCAGACCGATCAGGAGACGGTCCAGCATATGACTTTGCCCAACAATTACGTGCCCAACTTCCTGCCTTAATTTATCGGTAAAC
Organism: uncultured Bacteroidota bacterium; assembly: GCA_946479535.1. The sequence continues at coordinate 11,469 of CAMLGP010000008.1, read as the reverse complement.
TGGCCTGCATGGCCAATGCGTTCGTTTAACTGACGGATATCCTCTGCGGTTTTATACATGGGCTTGATTTATGGTGACACAAAATACAAACTCTTGTTTAGCAAATTGTTTGCCGATATAACCATGCTGGTAAAACCCCACAATAATATTACGTATTTCCCCGTTTTTATCTAGCGAAACAATGCCTATTTTGTTCTTTAATCCAAAAAATATGAAAAATACGTTTACCCGGGTAACAACACTTATCCTCGCATGTTCATTACTTTTCGGAGCCTGCAAAAAAAATCACGATAAGGACAATACTCCAGCACAAAAAACAAAGACCGAATTGATCAGCACAGGTAGCTGGAAATTTAGTGCCGCTACTATGAATGGTGTAAACGCTGCTCCTTTTCTTCAATCCTGCCAGAAAGACAATATTTTGACCTTTGCTTCTACTGGAACTGGTACACTTGATGAAAGCACTTTAAAATGCAACAGCGTTGATCCTGCCATCTCACCTTTTACATGGAACTTTGCAAGCAATGAAACCATATTGCATGTATCATCAGTATTATTTACGGGTGGCAGCAATGATTTCACCATAGTAGAGATCAGCGCAACAACACTAAAGGGTTCACAGGTAATAGAAGTTAGTGGAACTCCTGCAACTGTTGTTGTAACCTTTGTACATAATTAATCTCATTAGATTTTTGGGCCCTAGCTTCTAGCCTCTAGACTTAAAATAATGAAATTGAATCATAGGTCTAAAGGCTAGAAGCTAGTGGCTAACAGCTTTTATCATGAAAGGTATTTTCCAACAATCGGTACTCTTCTGCCAACACCAAACGCTTTTGCACTGATCCGTATAATTGGGCAGAACTGATTGCGCTTGTATTCATTTGTATTGACCAGTTTCAATACCCGCGCTACAAGTGCAGGATCAAATCCCTTGGCAATAATTTCCTTTGGTCCTTTTCTCAACTCAATGTATTCATACAATACCCTGTCAAGGATATCATATTCCGGAAGGCTGTCGCTATCCTTCTGATTGGGCCGCAGTTCCGCTGATGGCGGCTTGGTAATAATATTTTCCGGAATAACCGGACTTAACTTATTGAGGAACCTTGCCAGTGCAAACACCTGCATCTTGTAAACATCACCCAATACGCTTAGCCCTCCTGCCATATCTCCATAGAGTGTACCGTACCCTGTTGCCAGTTCACTTTTATTGGAAGTATTGAGGAGTATATAATTGAATTTATTGGCGATGCCCATGAGGAGATTGCCCCTGGTGCGACTTTGAATATTCTCTTCAGCCACATTAAAAGGCTGGTCTTTGAATATTGGCTTCAGTGTATCCAGGAAGGATTCATAGATCGCTTTAATGGGAACAATATCATACGGGTTGCCAAGATTCTTACTTAATAATTCAGCATCTGAAACAGAATGGGAGCTTGAGTAAGGAGATGGCATCAGGATGGCTCTTACATTTTCCTTTCCCAGGGCAGCAACAGCCAGTGCCTGTGTAACTGCGCTATCAATTCCGCCGGAAGATCCAAGTATGGCCTTTGAGAATCCCATTTTTTGGAAATAGTCCCGGATACCCAGGATAAGGGCATGATATATCTCATCGATGTTCTTGTGACCCGTGAGGTAAGCAAGGATATCTTCACTGCGCCCCACTTCAATGGCAGAGTAATAATAAGTTTCAGGTTCTATCTCCCCCGGTTCTTTCTGCAAAGAATTGAGCTTTGCAGTTTCAGAAACCATCTGGAGTTTCTTTTTGTCAGTCACCTTTATCAGTTCCTTCAGATCAAACACAGCATAATCCTCTTCAAAGTATTTCATCTCCTTCACTTTTTCTCCATTGATATCATATACCAGGCTGCCTCCATCAAATACGATCTCAGTCTGGGAGCCTACAGTATTGCAATAGAGCATTGGCATCCTGTACTTGATGGTATGCGCTTTTATAATGCTGTTTCTGACCACATCCTGGGCATAATTGTAGGGAGAAGCCGAAAGATTGATCATTACATCCGGCTGAAAGGCCATTAAATTTTCCATGGGAGTTGTGCGGTATAAAGGATTATCACCCATATTCCAGATATCCTCACAAATGGTAACCGCTAGCTTTTTCCCTTTGAATTCAACAACATTCCAGTCAGAAGCTGGTTCAAAGTAACGGTACTCGTCAAACACGTCATAATTGGGAAGGAGTGTTTTATGAACCTCTGCTTTGATCTGTTTATCGTGGAGGAAAAAGACAGTATTGAACAGGTCTTTGCCTTCTATCTGTTTGTTATGGGAAGGCCCGCCAATCAAAACCCCAATAGTATCCGCCGCCTGGCGGATCTTATCTACGGCTTCGTAGCATTTATTAATGAAATCGCTGAACTCCAGAAAATCCCGGGGAGGATAACCACAAACGCATAGTTCAGAAAATACCACCAGGTCTGCGCCCTGTTTTTTGGCCCAATCTATTCCTTCAATGATCTTGCGGGTGTTGCTTTCGAAATTGCCGATATGATAATTCTGTTGCGCTAAAGCGATTTTCATACAGCAAATTTACGTCAAATGTTAAAGACGGGGGCCGCGGCGCGGCGGCCCCCCAAGCGAAGCACAACACAAAATAAAACCCACACCCATTGATAAAAAAATAAAAAAAATACAATTATTAATACTCATTTGTTCGCCCTGACGAACTGTAACAATAAAAAGGATGCCCCGGATGTTTCCAAAATAGAGGTCAGCCTGGCCACTAAACGATTTGATGAGCAATTTTTTCATATTGATACGCTGAAACTGGAACAGAGCCTCTCCTCGGTTAAACAGCAATACCCCACTTTCCTTTCACTATTTCTGCAGAACATTGTTGGGGTAGACAACCAGCAGGCTATTAAAACCTTTTATGCCTTATATAAGCCGGTATTTGATTCTGCCCAACTTGTTTACAAAGATTTTTCACCGGTGGAAAAAGAATTGAAACAGGCATTTAAGTATGTGAAATTTTATTTCCCGGCGTACAAACTTCCGCAATTACTTATTACCGTAGTTGGCCCAATGAATACAAGGGAAGACCTGGCAAGAATGGCAAATGGAGATTATTCCCCCAATTTCATTGGTCCTGACTTCATAGGCATCAGCCTTCAGTTTTATCTTGGAAGCGATTTCTCTTTATATAATACGGAATACTTTATCAATAATGTGGCGCCACTTTACCGTAGCCGCCGTTTTACTAAAGATTATATCGCGGCTGATGTGATGAAACTGATCACAGATGATATTTTTCCTGATAAAAGCAATACCAAGCCATTGGTTGAGCAAATGATTGAGAAGGGCAAACAGTGGTGGCTGCTGGATAAATTAATGCCAGACACCCCTGATTCCATTAAAACCGGCTATACTCAACATCAGCTGGACTGGTGTAAAGCAAACGAAGGATTGATATGGAGTACTATAGTCAAAAATGAAAATCTTTATTCATTACAACCAGCCACCATACAGACTTATATTGGGGAAGCGCCTTTCACCAGTGTATTTTCCCAGGAAGATTCACCTGGAAATATCGGCGCCTGGATTGGATGGCAGATGATAAAGAAATTTGAAGCGGCTAAACCAGATATGAAGATAGAAGCGATAATGCTGGCGCCTGCAAAACAAATTCTGGAAGAAGGAAAGTACAAACCGAAATAGAGACCGGTCAATTAACAGATCAATTGTTCTTCATTGGAACAACCATCTCAAAGGAAGGAATATTTACCTCGAACATTTGATGGGATTCCAGGTTCTCCATTTGATAAGTCCCTTTCATTTTACCCATTTCAGATCTGAGATTGCAGCCACTCACATACTGGTAACTTTCCCCCGCCTGAATTACAGGCTGAACTCCAACCACGCCCTCTCCTTCCACTTCACGATGAGTGCCATTGCTATCAAATATCTGCCAGTTACGGCGATGAAGTTTTACAGGAAATGCATTGTGATTTTCCAGCGTAATTCTATACGCGAACATAAATTCTGATTGAACCGGGTTACTGTAATCCGGTTGATAAAAAGTTTCAACACTTACCTCCACACCTTCAGAGATCATGCTGTTCATACCAATCAGTTTGAGTAAAAATAATGAAAAAGATTGAGGACAACCAATAAGCCTTTCTTAACATTGGAAATATTTGAGGAAATTAATGACGAAAGGCAAGTATTTCACTACCAGCTAACCCCTTAGCAGCTTAAAACTGCAAAGTGCTTTCAGGCTGAATTACTTTTCAAACGCGTAATTTCGCGCTTATTCCTTAACATTTTTTTCAATATGAACATAGCTGTAGCCAAAGGTGATGGTATTGGACCGGAAATAATGGAAGCAGTGCTGAAAATTTTTAAAGCAAACAAAACACCGCTTGAATACACAGAAGTGGAAATGGGAAAATGGGTGTTTGATAAAGGATTTTCCAATGGAATGACTCCTGAGGCAAAACAAACTATTGAAAAACTGGGTATCCTGTTTAAGGGTCCCATGGAAACGCCAAAAGGAAAGGGAGTAAAAAGCGTGAATGTTACTGCCCGCAAAACCTGGAATACTTATGCCAATAAACGGGTGTTTCAAACCCTGCATGGTGTAGATACCGTTTTCAGCAAAGCAGGTATTCCTATTGATGTAACAATAGTTCGCGAAAATATTGAAGATACCTACGGTGGAATTGAGCACATGCTAACACATGATGTAGCATTGAGCCGCCGATTCATTACAAGACCAGGCAGCCTTCAGGTAATTAAATATGCTTTTGAAATGGCCACAAAAAAGAAAGCACGCAGAATAACCTGTGGTCATAAGGCCAACATTATGAAAATTACAGATGGTCTTTTCCTGGAATGTTTTTATGAAGTGGCCAAAGATTACCCTCATCTTAAAGCTGATGATGTTATAGTTGATGATCTATGCATGAAGCTGGTAACAAGGCCGGATAGTTTTGATGTGGTAGTATTAACTAATCTGCAGGGAGATATTGTATCAGATCTCTGTGCGGGACTTGTAGGCGGACTTGGTTTTGCTCCATCCGCCAATATTGGGGACCATATTTGCATTTTTGAAGCAGTTCATGGAACAGCGCCTGATATTGCAGGAAAAAATATTGCTAACCCAACAGCACTGCTGTTAAGCGGTATTGCCATGTTAAAGCACCTTGGACTAATGCAAAACGCTGCAGAAATTGAAAACGCTTTGCTGTTTACACTTGAGGAGGGGTTTCACACAGGTGATTTCGGAGATAAATCAAAATCTCCACTCAACACAACCCAGTTTGCAGATGCCATCATCAGCAATTTTGGGAAGAAGCCCAGGCTGAATCCGAAAGAAGAGATGCCAAATATGCCGGTTACTCAAACATCTTTCAGGCTGGAAAAAAATCCCATGCTGGTAAGCAAAGAAATGGAAGAGGAGCATATTGCTGGTGTGGATCTGTTTATTGAAAGCGTTGAACAGCCAGAAGTGATTGCAAAGAAATGCCAGCGTCATGCAGGCGTGAAATTCAATCTGATCAATGTTAGCAACAGGGGCACACAGGTATGGCCCACCGGATCTGTTTTCACCAATCTTGTGAACCAGTACAATGTTCGATTTGAAAGCATAGATGGATCACCGTTGAACCAGCAGGATATTATCGGTTTGTATGTAAGTCTGAGTGGCAATTTCAAGATCTGTTCTTTGGAATTATTGAATATGTTTGGTGAGAAGAAAGCCTATAGCCTGGCACAGGGACAATAATTTAACCATTTAATATTATCACCATGCCCAAAGATATTTTACATTATACCAATGACGAAGTAACTGTGGTTTGGCAACCCAGGGTTTGCAGTCACTCTGCTTTATGCTTTAAAGGATTGAAGGAAGTCTTTAATCCACGAGAACGGCCATGGATAAAAATGGATGGCGCTACAACAGAAAAGATCATTGAGCAGGTATCAAAATGTCCAAGTGGCGCATTGAGCTATTACCTGAATGCAGACAGGAATAAAGAGTCAGATAAATGATCAGATGATCTTAGCCAGTTTGTAACCATTTTGCTGCATGTATTGTAATACTTTATTGCGTTGATCTCCCTGTACAATAATCTCACCGTCTTTTGCGGAGCCACCGGTACCGCAAAAGGTCTTTAGTTTTTTACCTAACTCTTCCAGATCATTTTCATTGCCAGTAAAACCCGTGACCACGGTAACAGCTTTCCCAACTCTGTACCGGGTGTTGAGCTGGATCTTTAGTTTTTGCAAAGCAGGTTGTAATGTTTCAGCAGAATTGGATTCATTCTCAAATCTGAAATTGGGATCAGTGCTGTATACAAAGCCCTTTGCGTCTGGTTTATTCTTTTTTCCCATGATACTGAAAATTTATATCGAGCTGTTAAAGTATAACTGCCTTCAAACTCAGGTCAAGGCTTTTGGCCTGGTGGATCAGGGCGCCTGAGCTAATATAATCCACGCCGGTTTTGGCAAATTCTTCAATATTGTCCAGTGTAATTCCTCCACTGGCCTCTGTTTCAAAATCATTTTTTATCAGGGCAAGCGCACCATCAATGTCTTCAGGTTTAAAATTATCCAGCAAGATCCTGAATACCTTTCCTTTTCCCGTTTCAATGATCTTTTTAACATCATCAATACTGCGTGCCTCCACCTCAATCTTCAGTCCTGGCTTGTTGGTACGCACATATTCCGCTGCTTTATTGATGGCTTTTTCAATACCTCCGCAATAATCAATATGGTTGTCTTTGAGCATGATCATGTCATATAATCCAAACCGATGGTTGACACCACCGCCAATGCGTACTGCATCTTTTTCGAGCAGACGAAAATTGGGAGTTGTTTTGCGGGTATCCAGAATTTTTGTTTTATACCCTTTTAGCTTATCCGTATATTTTTTTGTGAGGGTGGCAATACCGCTCATTCTCTGCATGCAATTCAGCACAAGCCGCTCACACTGCAGAATGGTATGTACATGAGCTTCCACTTCAAAGGCTTTTTGGCCGAATGCCATGGTATCACCATCCATTTTAAAGGGCGTAAATACAGCACCTGGTTCTTTATACGCGAATATTTCTTTCGCCACCTCCATGCCGGCGAGAATGCCTTCCTGCTTTATTTTAAGGACTGCCTTGCCTTTCGCAGCAGCGTTGATACAGGAAAGAGTAGAATGATCTCCATCGCCCACATCCTCTTTTAATGCCTCATCTATGAGGTGGTGCAGTCTTTCTTTAAAATCCATGGCGCAAAAATAAAAAACCCCGCCGATGGCGGGGCAATATGTTTTGCATCAACTATTCTGAGATTATTCAATCGGCTGGAATCGCAATTCCTTAACCAGTTCTTTGTCACCTTTGGATTTCATGAACACGTGTGCTCTGAAATTACCAGACTTTGTTTGCAGCGTACCGATGCAATAGTGACCACCGGGTGCATCACCTTTATGCTTCAGTTCAAAGCCACGAACATCGTTGTTGGCAAAGAAATCTTTAAGGATCAGCTGGGCCTGGGCCTTGCTGTAACTGTCGCTTTTAACTGGCAATGTTACTTCAACATTGTCGTCAAAATATCTCGACAATTCATTGGCGTTGCCGGAGCGTAATGCGCCGATCACTTCATCGATGGAAGAGCTGTTCTGCCCAAAGGAAGAAAGCACAATCGCTGATGCAACCAATAAAGAAGTAAAAATCGCTTTCATAAAATCATTTTTTTTCACAGGAATAATAAATCGAAAAATGTGCCATGGAGCACGGATTATCCGGATACTAAATTAACAAAATCCCCGGCAGATTCTAGGCCTTCCGGCCAAATAGAGTTTACGATATGTAGATTTACAACGCATTGTTACCTGATAATCATTGAATTTGTACTAATTTTAGCCTCTCAAAAGCGGTCATGTCTCAAAAAAGAGCTATTCTGATCATTATGGACGGCTGGGGGCTGGGTAAAGTTGCATCATCGGACGCTATACAGCATGCTTTCGCTCCTTTCACAAAGTCCTTATATTCAAAGTATCCCAACACTACGCTGGTCACCTGTGGAGAGGCCGTAGGCCTTCCGGACGGTCAGATGGGGAATTCTGAAGTAGGTCACCTGAATCTGGGGGCGGGCCGGATCGTTTACCAGGAATTGCAGCGTATAAATGTGGCTATCCGGAACGGAACTTTCACTCAAAATAAACATTTGCTGGATGCCCTAAGTCATGCCAAAAAGGCCGGAAAACCGCTGCATTTGCTGGGTCTGGTCAGTAATGGCGGGGTACATTCCCACATCAACCATTTAAAGGCCATTGTGAGCCTTTGCCAGCAGGAAGGATTACAGGAAATATATATTCATGCATTTACAGACGGCCGGGATTGTGATCCCAAAAGCGGCCTGGGCTTCATTACTGAACTGCAGGCCCATCTCAATAAGACTACGGGTAAAATTGCTACTGTTAGTGGCAGGTATTATGCCATGGACCGCGACAAAAGATGGGAACGTGTAAAGCTGGCCTATGATGCCATGGTGAATGGTCAGGGGCAAAAAGCAACCGATGCAATTGCTGCAGTAGAAAATTCTTATGCCCAGAACAAAACGGATGAATTCATACTGCCAACCGTTATCATCAATGAAGGTCAGCAGCCACTGGCAACAATAAAGGATGATGATGTGGTGCTATGTTTTAATTTCCGGACAGACCGCTGCCGTGAAATAACAGAAGTGCTCACGCAAATTGATTTACCCGAATTCCAGATGCACAAACTGAAGCTGGATTATACTACCATGACGCAGTATGATCATAAATTCAAAAACGTGCATGTGATCTTCGAGAATGATGATCTTAAAAATACTATTGGTGAAGTATTGGAACAACATGGATTGAAACAGATCCGTATTGCGGAAACAGAAAAATATCCGCATGTAAGTTTTTTCTTCAGTGGTGGACGTGAAAAACCCTTTGAAGGAGAAACAAGGCTCATGATCCCTTCTCCCAAAGTAGCTACCTATGATCTCAAGCCGGAAATGAGCGCTTATGAAGTAACTGACGCTCTGCTACCCCAGATCAATAGCAAGTCGGCTGATTTCATTGTTCTCAATTTTGCCAATGCAGATATGGTAGGTCATACCGGTGTATGGGAAGCTGCCATCAAGGCTGTTGAAACAGTAGATAAATGCGTTGAAAAAGTGGTGACTGCAGCGCTGGCCAATGATTATGCCGTGTTCCTCACTGCAGACCATGGTAATTCCGATTACATGATCAATGAAGATGGATCACCCAATACGGCCCACACTTTGAACCTTGTTCCTCTTTTCGTAATTGATAATTCCTGGAAAGGAAAACTCAAACCGGGAAAACTTGGCGATATTGCCCCCACGATACTCACCATGATGCAGCTGCCGATACCGAAAGAAATGGATGGTGATATCCTGATGGAAAAATAATCAATCAGGCACCATGATAAAAAAGATTCTTGTAGTATTACTGATAGCACTCATAGCTATCCAGTTCTTTCATCCCAAAAAGAACCAGGCAGCAGGCACCCAGCCCAATTATATAGGAAGTGTTTTTGCAGTTCCGGAAGATGTTCAGGCGATCCTCAAAAAAGCCTGCAATGATTGTCATAGCAATAATACAATGTACCCCTGGTATAGCAAGATCCAGCCGGTAGACTGGTGGCTGGACAACCATGTGCGGGAAGGCAAAAAGGAATTAAACCTGGATGAATACAGTAATAAATCGCTTCGCTACCAATACCATAAAATGGAAGAAGTTGCCGACCAGGTAAAGAAGGGGGAAATGCCCCTGAACTCCTATACCTGGATCCACAAGGACGCAATTTTAAGCGATGCCGAGAAAACTGCCCTGATCGGCTGGGCAGATGGCATACGGGAACAAATGAAGGCTAAATATCCTCTGGACAGCCTTATACGAAAGAAGACTCAGTGATTTTAAAGCTGTTAGCTATTAGCCTTTAGCCATTACCTAACAGTTCCCAAGGTGCCATGGTTCGTGTCCCACGAACCATTACTGATTTGACTTTTGTGGTTCGTAGGACACGAACCACGGCACAGATCCCTAAAACTAATGGCTAATAGCTAACGGCTAATGGCTGGAATTTATCGACCAGGCCACTCCTTAAAAGGAATATAATTATAATTCCCGTGCAGCATTTGTGTTCGAAAATTGTCTAAATTACAGACAGCCAAATGGTAAATATGACCGAAGAAGCCATTTTAAAGGGTTGTTTAAACAATGATGCGGCCGCTCAGCGTGAACTGTATAATAAGTACAGTGCTAAAATGCTGGCGGTTTGTTATCGGTACGGACATAACAGGGAAGATGCGGAGGACATGTTACAGGAGGGGTTTATAAAGATTTTCCTGCAAATCCATACGTTTGAAAACAGAGGAGCTTTTGAGGGATGGATTAGACGAATTATCGTTCACACATGTATTAATATTTTAAAGAAGAACAAGAAGTTTAACGAGAGTGTGGACATAATTCATGCAACGGGCATTCAGGTGAGAGAGGAAAGTGTGCCGGCCGTTATCCAGGCAAAGCAGGTGATTGAGTGTATCAGGATCCTGCCCATAGGTTACAGGACTGTTTTAAACCTGTACGCCATTGAAGGATACAGCCACAGGGAAATTGCAGGAATGCTGGACATTGAAGAAAGTACAAGCCGAAGCCAGTATACCAGGGCTAAGGCGATGCTTGAAGATATATTGATCCGTAAAAAGATCATGCAAAGACCAAAACACGAACTTGACTGGCTTGCCGCCGTCAGCCAGCGGTGATTCGTATCCTAAATAGCAACTGGTTATGGAGAGTAATTATAGAAATAGCGAGTTTGAACAGTACATTAAAGAGAATGCTGATCAATACCGGATGTTCCCTTCCGAGAAGGTATGGAAAGGTATTAATAGTACCCTGCATACACGAAGAAAGTGGTACGGGATCGGTTTATCACTTTTACTGCTTGTTACAGGTTCAGCCGTAACCTGGGTGATGATGAGCTACCCTGTTGCCAAAAATCAACCGGTTACTTCCATAAAGGCCACTCAATCTTCATTGCAGGAGAAAACTGTAGCGCCTGAAGAAGCTTCACCAGAAACAGTTAACAAAGTATCTCCTTTCAATAATAAGCTGGCATCTATCAAGGCAACTCCAGAGGAACCTGCTATGGTTGGGCCTCTTGCATTACCAGCTATTCTTTCTGCAGATATAAGTGACAATCTGCTCACCATTTCACCTGCTGATCAGCCAGCTATTTCCCGGACAGACAGAATGCAATTGCAGGAGCTTCAAAAAAATGCACCTGCTGCTATTGCCAGTGATAATCCTTTCTACCAGTCAATAGCTACAGCCAATGAAATTCCAGTGTCATCTGGCACTTTCGAAGAAAGAATAACCCTTGCTTCATCTGACCGCCCGAATGTAAGGAACGAGATCACTTATTCAGCCGGCATTGAAACTGTAACCAATGCTTA
>CAMLGP010000007.1 GCA_946479535.1 uncultured Bacteroidota bacterium | reverse complement strand
AAGAAATTATGGACAAAGGAGAAAGCACGTGAAGTCATGACATAACTTTGCCAGTATGTGGATGTATGTAACGGTAACGAAGAAGATGCAGATACTACGTTAGGGTTTAAAGCAAAAGATACAGATGTAACTAAGGGAGAATTGAACCTTGAAGGCTTTAAGGACGTGTTCAAACAGATGAAAGCTAAATTCGGCTTTAAATATATTGCTTCCTCATTGCGTGAAAGCCATAGCGCCAGTGATAACGGCTGGAGTGCACTGGTATATGATGGTACTGAATTCTATCATACACGTAAATATGAAGTAAGGATCATTGACCGTGTGGGAAGTGGAGATAGCTTTGCCAGCGGATTCATCTATGGCCTGGTAACCGGAATGCCAATGAAGAATGCTGCCGAATTTGGTGTAGCTGCTTCTGCATTGAAGCATACCATTCCTGGTGACCTTAACCATGCAACCCTAAGTGAGGTAAAAGACCTCATGAAAGGTGATGCCAGCGGACGCGTACAGCGGTAACTTTTTTATAAACTATTGCGAAAAAGGCTATGATCATAGATACTATTCAAAACGCGGCTAAATACTATGCCGTTCATCCGGGGTTTGCGAAAGCCTTTGACTATATTATCCGCAACTGGGCCAATCTTTCCACCATGGAAGTTGGCAAATATGAGATCGATGGTGAAAATCTGAAAGCCATCATCTCCAATAAGAAGGGAATGACCACTGCGGAATCCATCGCTAAATTCGAATGTCACAATAAGTTTATCGATATACAGCTTTGTGTGAATGGTATTGAAACCATGGGATGGAAACCCAGGGAAAAATGCCAGGCACCTAATGGTACTTATAATGAGGAAAAGGATGTACTTTTCTACAGTGATGCTCCGGATATGTTCTTCCAGTTGACCAATGGGCAATTCGCTATCTTTTTCCCGGAAGATGTACATGCGCCGATGATCGGCGAGAATGAGATCAGGAAACTAGTTATTAAAGTTAAAATCTGAAATAAGAATGACACAGGACCAGGTAATACCAGCAATTACTGGGCAGGGCATGCTGCCGCTTTATTATAATGCCGATGAAACAGTGACCATTGAAGTATTAAGGGCTGTTTATCGCGCAGGGGTAAAGGCTATTGAATATACCAATCGTGGGGATGCTGCCCTTGCCAATTTCAAAAAAATGGTAGAGATAAGAGATAAGGAAATGAAGGGGTTGATGCTGGGTGTTGGAACTATCAAATCACTTGACCATGCTAAAAGTTATGTTGGAGCAGGATGTGATTTCATGGTGAGTCCGGGTTTTGTTCCTGAAGTAGCCAGCTATGCAGCTGAAAAGAATATGTTCTATGCGCCAGGCTGTATGACACCGAGTGAGATCATTGCTGCAGAGAATGCAGGCATCAAATTCATCAAATTATTCCCGGGAAATATGCTGGGTCCTGAATTTGTTACCAGCATAAAGGATATCTTCCCGAAACTTTTATTCATGCCCACAGGTGGCGTGGATACAACAAAAGAGAATATCGAAGGATGGTTCAAAGCCGGTGTTTGTGCCGTTGGAATGGGAAGCAAACTGATCAGCAAGAAGTTAATGGAACAAAAAGATTATGCAGCCATAGAACAGACTACGAAAGATGTATTCGCGATCATTAATGCCATAAAAAAATAAAATGACCCAGCAAACGATTGGAAAATACAGGTGGACGATCTGTGCCCTGATATTTTTTGCTACAACTGTAAATTACCTCGACAGGCAGGTGATCAGTCTTGTTAAACTGAACCTGGACCAGGAATTCGGTTGGACAAAAAATGATTATGCCAATATCACCATCGCTTTCCAGTTTGCCTATGCTGTAGGGATGATCTTTGCAGGAAGGCTCATTGACAGATTAGGGACCAAGTTAGGATATGCGCTCTCTCTATTATTATGGAGCATTGCCGCAGTGTGCCATGCTCTTGTGCGCACCACAACAGGTTTCTTTGTTGCCAGGGCAGGACTGGGCATTACAGAATCTGGTAACTTTCCTGCCGCCATAAAAACAGTGGCGGAGTGGTTTCCTAAAAAGGAAAGAGCACTGGCTACCGGAATTTTTAATTCTGGTACGAATATAGGGGCCATCATCGCACCACTGACTGTTCCATTCATTGCTGCAGAGTATGGATGGCGCCTGACTTTTATTATCACGGGTGCGATAGGTCTGATTTGGCTACTGTTCTGGTTTATCTTTTATGAAGTACCTAACAAACACAAAAAGCTAAGCAAAGAAGAGTATGAATATATTCATAGTGATGTGGATGAAAAAGTGCCAGAAACAACCACACAGGAAAAAGTGTCCTGGTTCAAACTATTGCAATTCAATCAGACCTGGGCATTCACGCTAGGTAAAATGCTGACTGACGGTGTGTGGTGGTTTTATCTTTTCTGGTTGCCGGATTTTTTGAATGAACAATACAAGCTTAGCAGTACTGAGGTGGCTTTACCTATTGCGCTGGTGTATACTATCGCAACCGTCGGTAGTGTTTTTGGCGGTTGGTTGCCAATGAATTTCATCAAAAATGGATGGCCGGTTTTTAAAGCAAGGAAAACGTCTATGCTTATTTATGCGTTTGCGGTGCTACCGGTGATCTCTGCCCAATACCTTGGCGGGTTTAATATGTGGTTGGCGGTATTGATGATCGGGCTGGCCTGTGCTGCTCACCAGGCCTGGAGTGCAAATATCTTTACAACGGTTTCTGATATGTTCCCGAAAAAAACAGTGGGTGCTGTAACTGGCATTGGTGGTATGGCCGGAGGAGTAGGAGGAATTATATTATCAAAGACGGCCGGATTATTATTTGACCATTATAAAGGATTGGGTAATATTCAACATGGCTATTACATCATGTTTGTTATTTGTGGCCTGTGCTACCTTTTGGCATGGCTGATCATGCATTTATTGGTTCCAACAATGAAGAGGGTAAATATATAATCAGGAGTAGATCCTTTCAATTGAATCACGGTATTTTTCCATAACTACCTTTCGCTTGAGTGAGAGCTTGGGCGTCATTTCACCGGTATCAACACTCCATTCATTGGCAAGGAGTTCAAAACGTTTTACCTGTTCAACATGGTTAAAGTACTTGTTGAAACTTTCAACAAGGTCTTTAAACATGTCCAGCACTTTGGGATTGCGGATCATCTCCTCATGGCTGGCTGCCTGAACTCCATTGGCTCTGCACCATTCTTTCAGGTTGGGGAAGGAAGGAACTATTAATGCGCCTACAAATTTTCGTTCTGAGCCCACCACCATGATCTGTTCTATGTAAATGGATTCTTTCAACCTGTTTTCAATGGCTATTGGAGCCACATATTTGCCTCCGCTTGTTTTGAAAAGCTCCTTTTTACGATCAGTGATCTTCAGGAAACGATTATTAACTATTGTACCGATGTCACCAGTATCAAACCAGCCATCATGGATCACTTCTGCTGTAAAATCAGGACGTTTGTAATAACCCATCATCACATTGGGTCCTTTACATTGTATCTCTCCATCCTCAGCGATCTGTACTTTCACCTCATCAATCAACGGCCCAACGGTTCCAAACATACGATCATCAATATTATAACGGTTAACTGCAATTACTGGCGAGGTTTCAGTTAATCCATATCCTTCAATTACGGGGATCCTGGCCGCCGTAAATATGCGTATTAGTCGGACCTGAGCGGCGGCACCACCTGAAACGATCACTTTAATGTTATTGCCGAGGCCCTCTCTCCATTTACTAAAGATCAGTTTATTGGCCAGTGATAATTGCAAGTTATACCACATTCCCTGGCGCTTATTGATCTCATAACGTGTGGCCAGATCATGAGCCCAGAAAAATAATTTCTTTTTGGTGCCGGTAAGCTCTGAACCTTTGAGCATGATGCGGTCATACACTTTTTCCAGCAAGCGCGGAACAGTGGTAAACATATCCGGTTTTACTTCTTTGAGATTATCTCCAATGGTATCCAGGCTTTCCGCGTAATAGATGGAAGCTCCTCTAAAAAGGTAGAAATAGGAGATCATCCTTTCAAATATATGATTGAGCGGTAAAAAGCTCAATACTTTCATGTTCTGGAAATTAGGCAAACAGGGCATACATGCTACCACATTCGATAAGATATTTTGATGAGAAAGCATCACTCCCTTTGGTGTACCCGTTGTTCCGGATGTATAGATCAGTGTGGCAAGATCTTCATATTTGATCTTATCAGCAATCGGCGGGATCTTATAGATAAGATCCTGTGTAGCCAGCTCCATTATCTCCTTCCAGTGTTTTGCATTGGGTGTATGCTCAAAGGAATAAATATCTTTTATGGAAGTTACCCTGCTTTTTATACTCAGTACTTTGAGGTAGGATTCTTCATCATTGACGAATACGTATTTGACGCGGGCATCATTGAAAATGAACTCAAGATCGTTAACACCGATGGTAGGATATACGGGTACAAGTACCGCACCGATCTGCTGAACAGCAAGGTCCAACATAATCCATTCCGGCCGGTTCTTACACATAATGGCGATCTTGTCCCGCCCTTCTATGGACATATCATTCGGGCCTACCCCAAGGCTTAACAGGCCGGCACTCAGTTTATCCACGATTTCCTTCACCTCTTTTGTGCTATAGTTTTTCCATTGTCCCCTTTCTTTACCAGCTAGCATAATGGAAAGCCCGCCCTTCTCGGTTTGCACTGAAATACAGTCGAATAACCTTCCTTTTTCGTTCATAGTTCAATCGTTACCATAACAAATTAGGGAAAAAACCGTACAAAAAGAACCTTTAGGAAAAGGCCGTGGTTCGTGTCTCACGAACCACAAAAGTTGAGGTAATGGTTCGTTGGACACTAACCATGGCTAAAAGGGATCAGTTAGTTCCACCAGCCTGATAGTACTGTCCTACAGGCATCCGGAATACCCGGTTCTTTTGAAAATTGGCGAATGCCTCGTACTGGTCAGCGTGGGCTTTAGTCCAGCTATCATAAGCCGCCAGGTTCTCAACAGAACCAAACAGCCATTGATTGTAGGCTTCAAACATTCCTTCCTGCAGCAACTGGCGCTGATAATCGAATAACCGGAAAGGATATTTTGTTGCGTTGGTAGCGTACCAGTCCAGTATAAACCTGGAGCGGATCATAGTAAGTGTTTCCGCAGTAATACCTTTTGATGTAAGAGATGACTGTTTACCGATTCCCTGTAAAAATGCTTTTGCAAATTCACTCTTGTTCTTTTCCTCACCTTTCATGATATCCGGATCAGCAAAAAGTTTTTCTTTGTAAGCCTGCAATAGTGTCTGTTTCATAGCCGCTCCTCTGGGAGACAGACTTTCCATGTTCACAAAGATCTCACCATATATAAGACTCCATACTTTGTCTTTGGTATAGAAATAATAAAGAGCAGCATTATAATAATTTCCGGAATAGGCAGGATCAACCTGGATACCTTTTTCCCATTGCTGAATAGCTGAATAATCCTTGGCTGCCCAAAGCAATTCACCATATTCACTATAAAGAGGACCGCTTTTCGGGAATTTTTTGAGGGCCTTTTTATACATCTTGTCGCAATCCTTCACTTCTTCCAGTGCCTTATATACATTACCGGCGATCTGAAAGGAAATAACATCAGCATCATCCCTGTCTATAAGTGCTTCAGCGCCTTTTAATGCCGTTGTATAATCCCTTTTCAGATAATAAGTCATCACCAGGTCTTTCTGCAATTCCAGGTTTTTGCTGTCTTTTTGCAATGCACGGTTAAATACAATGATTGCATTTTCATAATCACCGGAACGCATAAAGCCCCTGCCCGTTTCCTGCAAAGATTTCACGTCATCCTGGGTAAAACCAATAAAAGCAAGGCAAATACCCGTTATAAGGAGAAGGATTCTTTTCATATTGATCAAAATTAGAAAGTAAAAAGTCAAAAGTAAAAATGCAAAAGTTAAAAGCTATACAAGAAACTTTCTGCCCTATTACCCCTAAAGAAGGTTTTTGACTTTTTAATTTTGACTTTTTACTTGTTTTGTAGCCTCAAATCTCGTGAGTTAACAAACCGTCCCTGAGTTTTGGTTCAAACCAGGTGCTCTTGGGTGGCATTACCTGTCCGCTGTCTGCAATATCAAAAAGCTGCTGGATGGTGACAGGGTATAAGCTGAAGGCTACTTTCATTTCGCCGCTGTTAACTCTTTTTTCCAGTTCGCCAAGTCCCCTGATGCCACCTACGAAATCAATGCGCTTATCAGTACGCTGGTCTTTAATATCAAGGATCTTGTCAAGTACATTCTCTGAAAGGATGGTTACATCCAGTACACCGATCGGGTCATTATTAAAAGTGCCCTTACGGGAAGTTAAAATATACCATTGTTTATCCAAATACATGCCGAACTCATGTAATTGAGCAGGTTTTACCGGAACAGGACTTTGGGTGATCATGAAATCATCATGTAATGCTTCAATAAAGTCTTCCTTATCCATACCGTTCAGGTCTTTTACCACACGGTTATAATCCATAATAGCCAGTTCACTGGCAGGGAAAATAGTGGTAAGGAAAAATTCAGCATTGTGGCTGGCAGGAAATGCCTGGCTTACTTTAGCTGCAGAGGCAGCCCGGTGATGCCCGTCAGCAATATATGTGGCAGGAACTTTCTGTACAAATGTATTGGTGATGGTTTCAATGGTTTTGTCATCATCAATAGCCCATACCGTATGTTTTATTCCATCACTGGCAGTAAAATCATACACCGGCTGTTTTGTTTTTTTCCAGTTGGCAATGATTGAATCGATTTCCGGAACATTATTATAGGCAAGGAATACATTACCAGTTTGTGCATGGATGGTTTTCATGTGCTCGATCCTGTCCTTTTCTTTTTCGGGGCGGGTAAACTCATGTTTCCTGATCACATCCTTAAAATAATCCTTTACGGATGAAACGCAAACCAGTCCGGTCTGGCTTCGGCCATTCATGATCAGCTGGTAGATATAATAACAGGGTTTGTCTTCCCTGAAAAGTGTGTGCTGTTTAATAAATGCTTCGAGGTTATCTTTTGCTTTATCATACACGGCCTGGCTGTGAATGTCCACTCCGTCCGGAAGATCTATCTCCGCCTTTGTGATATGAAGAAAAGAGTAAGGATTGCCATTTGCTTCCGTTTTTGCTTCGGTACTATTTAGTACATCATAGGGGCGGGAAGCTAATTTCTGTGCAATTTCGGGTTTGGGTCTTAATGCTTTGAAAGGTTGAATGAGGGCCATCTTATTTTTTTAGAAATGTCATGTAGTAAGTAAGGGGAATGTAAATTCTATCCTTTTTTATTTGCAAAATCTTTCATCAGATCTGTGAGTAGTTCCAGGCTTTCAATGGGAAGTGCATTGTACATGGAAACACGGAAACCTCCCACGCTGCGGTGGCCTTTCACGCCATACATGCCTTCCTTCCTGCAAATTTCCATGAACTCTTTTTCAAGGGCAGGGTCCTGCATCACAAATACTCCATTCATTTTGCTGCGGTCTTCTTTTACAACAGTTCCTTTGAAAACCGGTAATGAATCCACGGTATCATAGAAAAGTTTTGCCTTTGCATTATTGAGCTTTTCAATAGCAGCCACACCACCCCTGTTTTTTAGCCAACGAAGGGTGAGCATGCAAACATAAATGGCAAATACAGGAGGGGTATTTAGCATGGAACCATTTTCTATATGCTGGCGATAATCCATCATAGTAGGGATCTTCCTGTCTACTTTGCCCAATATATTCTTATTAACTACCACCACATTCACACCGGCAGCACCTGCATTCTTTTGTGCACCTGCATAGATCAGATCATATTTATTAAAGTCGATCACGCGGCTCAGGAAATCACTGCTCATATCCGCTACCAACGGCACATTGTATTTATAGAAAGGTGTGAGGTCCTGCCACTGCGTTCCATAGATTGTGTTGTTGGTAGTAAGGTGCAGGTATTTCACGGTTGCGGGAACATGAAACCCTTTAGGCAGATAGGTAAAGTTCTTATCCTTGCTGCTGGCAACTACTTCTACATGGCCAAACAGCTTGGCTTCTTTAATGCCTTTAGTTCCCCAAACATCTGTTTCTGTATAGGCAGCCACTTCGTTATCATTAAGGAGGTTCATTGGTACCTGCATGAATTGAGTAGAGGCGCCCCCATGGAGGAATAATACTTCATGATCACTGTCCAGGTTCATCAGCTCTTTTGTAAGACTGATCGCCTCTTTCATTACGCCTTCAAATAAAGGCGTGCGGTGACCAATTTCCAGGATCGATAAACCGGTCTCATTAAAGTCAAGAATAGCGCGGCTGGCCTCTTCAAATACCTCTCTTGGGAGTATGGAAGGACCGGCATTGAAATTATGAACGGTTGCTGCCAAAGATTTCATCTTTTGATGATTATAAATGAGGGTGCAAAGATAAGCGTATGCAGGGCAAGATGAGACTAACAGTTATTTGGAAATATGCGGATATTTTAAATTATTAATGTTCAGATTCAATGAGTTGCCCAGTCCACACCTGATTTAGCTTTTCAAATTCCGCAAGCTCATCTTTGGAAAATTCCTTATGATTCATAAGGGTCAGATCAGGCTGTCCTGCATTTACCCAGGCGGTATACCAGAAACAGGCAATGGCAAAGATGGATTGCTGCATTCTTCTTTCAACCATACCTTTCAATTTTGCATTAAAGGCTTTTGAATAGGAAGAGGCGTATTGCCGGACCAGTAATCCATTTCTGTTTTCAAATGCGTATTTCCGATCTGGTTTGAAATGTTGTGAAAGTTCTTTTTCTGTTCTGAGTACTGTATCTGCAGCTGCAGCACTTTCCATGATCCTTGCCCAGATGAATTGTGAAGGTTTATTGATGTATTCAGCTTTGCCAATCAGAAAATCATATTCCTTATCTGCCAGCAATTCAGGAATACGGCTTTCCCAGAAACCATGGATGCCTACCTGATCGGTGAGCTGCCCATTATGATTTTCGCTGGTGTGCAAAGGAACATGCGCATCGGCAATATAATGCCCGATCTCTGCGGAATACTTTAATATTCTTGCCTGATCTCTTTCTTTGAAGGCCTGTGTTAACCGGTAAAGCATAATTTGTAGCCACCAGGGTACTATGCCGTGTTTATACAGTGTATCCCGTGAATATTTAGCAACAGCATCTGTCCAGTTGCGAGGAAGGGAATCATAGGGGAAATGGCCATAATGATCCATATCAATATAATGCCTTGGTGCTTCTTCCTTCAAAACATATCTTCTTTTATCCGGATCAACAGCATGGTCAGCAAGGAATTCAATATTTGGTTTGTACAATACCAGCATTTCCGGTGGAAGGAGAAATACTGCATAATAGTTTATACGACGATGGGCAAAGAATCCCCAGCAAAAAGCACTTTGGTAAATGCATGCCAATAGCAGCAGCAACGCAACTCGTTTCATTACGTGATTTTTTAAGCAAAATCCCGATAACTATCGGGACTAATTCTTCGATTCAGATTGTGTAACAGTAGTTGTAACAGTAGTAACAGTAGTGGCCGATGTAACAGGTGTAACAGCTGTTGCATTTGGATCAACATGGGAATCATCATCTACGTTAACCACACCGCCGGTTACGGCATATTTCATGGCTTCACCGGAAGTAATGGTTTCTATATGACGAACCCGGTTTCTCGGCAATATATATAATTGTCCTGCAAAATTATAAGCCTGTGGAACATATACGGCTACTTTATCGGCTCCCATTTCAAACTTCGACATTTCTTCATCAGTTAAAAACCCAACCATCCAGACATCTTCTGCAAACACACTTGCAAGTACTGCTTTATTGAATTTCTTTTTATCTCCTGCAAATGCACCAAAAAAATCGCGCACAGATGAATAAATGAATTTCACACCGGGGGTTTTTTCTAACCATTTGTCAAACAGGTTGAAGATCCTCGACTGGATAAAGAAGGAAGACATATATCCGATAAAAATGACAGTAACAAGTATTACAATGAAACCCAGACCATAGTTTTTCACCTCATAATCAATGATATTGCCATTAATATCATGGATAGGCTGTCTAAATATGGGTATCCAGCTGTCAACCTTGGAAACGATCCAATAGATGGTATAAATCGTAATGGCTATAGGGGCAATAACCAGTACTCCCTGTAAAAAATACTGGAAAACCTTCTTCCACCTGAATTTTTCCTCGGGTAAATAACGGTTGATACCTTTCTTCATGGGACAAAAGTAACTAATAAGGCAGTAGCCCTACCGCTCATCTAAAAAAACAAAAAAGAGCGTGGAAACTTTGGTTACGAAAAAAGTTTCCATAGTTTTGTGCCCTCAAACTAGTGAAAATGGACGTTAGGGAGCGTATAATGGTGAAGGCCCAGGAGATGTTCATGCAATACGGCATTCGTTCCGTATCCATGGATGATATTTCGAATAACCTGGGAATGTCAAAGAAGACTTTGTATCAATACTTTGCGGATAAAGATGAACTGGTAGACTCTGTGGTTGACGCTCATATAACTGGCATCCAGGGTGACTGTTTAGACTGCAGAAAAGATGCCAGAGATGCTGTGCACGAGATATTTATAACCATGGAACGTATAATGGCCCAGTTCAGTAATATGAACCCCATGCTTTTATACGATCTCGAAAAATTCCATTTTCGTTCCTATCAGCGTTTCAGAGATCACAAGGATAAGTTTACTGCCCAGATCATCCGTGAAAATATTGAATGGGGAATAAAGGATGAATTATACAGGGATGATCTGGATGTAGATATCATTACCAGGTTCAGAATTGAATCCATGATGATCCCGTTCAATGTTGCGCTTTTTCCTCCGGGTAAATATAATCTGGGTGAATTATCCGAGAAGATCATTGAGCATTTTGTTTATGGGCTTGCCACTATTAAAGGACATAAACTGATCCAGAAATACAATCAACAACGACAAAAAAAATCGAGTTATGAAGAAAGGAAATAAAATAAGAAGGGCTATAAGCCTGGCAGTCCTGTTATTTCCCCTGGTGATGGCAGCGCAGCAGCCCGCTGCAACAACGGGCGCTCCCGCCCGTCATGAATTTACGCTTCAGCAGGCGATTGATTATGCAGATAAGAATAATGTGCAGGTAAAGAACGCGCTTCTTGATATGCAAATACAGGAGCAGACCAACAGGGAAGTAACAGCTGCGGCCTATCCCCAGGTAAGTGCATCTGGCTCTTTTACCTATAATGCAAAATTGCCGGTTACCCTATTACCCAATGAAATATTTGGCGGACCCGCTGGTACTTATACTGCTGTTCCTTTTGGTCTGAAATACACTTCCAGCGGCGGATTTAATCTTAATCAGCTTTTGTTTGATGGACAGGTGTTTGTTGGCTTGCAAGCGAGATCTACTGTAATGAAAGCTTCTGCGAAGAATGTAGAAGTGACACAGGAAATGATCCGAACCAATATTACCAAGATATATTATCAGCTGGTGGTCAGTAAACAACAGATTGATATGCTGGATGCAAACATTGCACTTTTAAATAAGAATATGCACGATACAAAGATCATTTATGAAAATGGCTTTGCTGAAAAACTGGATGTAGATAAAGTGAACGTGGCCCTGGTAAATCTGCAAACTGAAAGGGAAAAGGCCTTAAACCAGGTATCCAATGGATATTATGGCCTGAAAGTGTTGATGGGAATGCCAATACGGGATCAGTTAATACTTACAGATACGCTTAGTTATGATCAGGTCAGAGATAACGTATTGGATCCGGCAGGATTTAAATATGAAAACAGGAAAGATTTCCAGGCAGCTCAATTGGGTATTGAATTGAATAAATTTAATGTCCGCCGTTATAAGCTGGCAAAATTACCCACCCTAAGCGTCAATGGATATTATACCAAGAATGCATTTCGTAATGAGTTCGACTTCTTTAAAAGTGGAGGAAGCTGGTATAGCGCATCTGCGTTTACCCTTAACCTGAACATACCTATCTTCTCAGGATTTGCAAACAATGCCAAAATCAAAAGTGCACAGCTTGATTTGCAAAAAAGTGTTAACCAGCAGGAGTGGATGAAATTGAATATTGATAATGAAATAGAATCTGCGAGAAACAGCTATCGCTCCGCCATTACAGCACTGGATTATCAGAAAAAGAATGTAGAGCTGGCTGAATCTGTTTACAATCAGACCAAGAAAAAATATGAATCAGGTTTGGGTTCACAAATAGAGATCAATACTGCTCAAACTGATTTGAAAAACGCACAAACCAACTATATCACGGCGCTGTATGATGCCATCATTGCCAAAGTGGATTTCCTGAAAGCCACTGGTAAACTCTAAACCAACATGCAAACTACAATGACCTATAAAGTAAATAATATGAAAAAGATTCTAGGCTTCACACTGGTGATAACACTGGTGTTGATGATGGCTTCCTGTGGGAACAGCTCCAAGGAGAAGAAAGGAGATCTGGGTGATAAGAAAGTGGAACTGGAAAAAAAGAAAAAGGAAAAAGATAAACTGGATGCAGATATCCGCGCTTTGGAAGATGAGATAGCAAAGGCTGATCCTAATGCATCTTCAGTTAAGAAACTGGTTTCTGTAGCACCCGTTCAGGTGCAGGAGTTCGTCCATTATATAGAACTGCAGGGAAAGGTTGATGCAAAGAATTCTGCCTATGTTGGCCCAGGTGGACTGCCCGGACAGGTGAAAGCAGTATATGTTACTGAAGGGCAGACCGTGCGTAAAGGACAATCACTTTTAAAGCTCGATGATGCAATAGCAAGACAGGCGCTTGCCGCTGCTGAGCAGCAGGTGGCCGGAGCAGAAGCACAGGCAAAACTTACACAAAGTGTATATGAGCGTCAGCAGAATTTATGGAAACAGAATATTGGAACAGAAGTGCAGGTATTGCAGGCAAAAGCAGCAGCAGATGCGGCAGCAGCTCAATTAAATGCTTTGCGCGCAGCAGCAGGCCAGGCCAGGGAGCAGATCGCCAATACAAATATTACTGCTGAAATTGGGGGAACTATTGATAAACTGAATGTAAGAGTAGGTGAAATCTTCAGTGGAACAGGTTCAGATGGTAAACCCCAGATCACTATTGTGAATACAAGTGATCTAAAAGCTTATGTGCAGGTGCCGGAAAATTATCTTGCAAGAGTTAAAGTGGGTGCACCCATCCAGGTTGTTTTGCCAGAATTGAACAATCGTGTCATATCTACAAAAGTATCAGTTGCCAGCAAACTGATTGATCCCACAACCCGTTCCTTCTATGCTGAAGCAAAGCTTCCTGCTGATAAAGATCTTAGACCAAACCAGTCAGCCGTAGTAAGAATTGAAGATTACAAGGCTTCAAATGCTATAACAGTTCCGATAAATGTGGTGCAAAGTGATGAAAAAGGAAAATTCCTTTACATCGTTGATACAGCCAATGGAAAAACGGTGGCAAGAAAAAAGGTTGTCATCCCTGGTGAAGCATCCGGTGGACTTATGGAAATCAAATCAGGCCTGACCGGTAATGAACAGATCATCACAGAAGGGTATCAGTCTGTATATGATGGGCAGGCAATTACGATTGCCAAATAGCCTAAACAAATAGACCAAGGAAAAAGAATTGGAATAAGCAATCAGGTGCAGAATGTTTGAACAACATTCAGACACCTCAAAAAGAACTTTATGAAGAAAAGCTTAGAAGGAATATCCAAACATTTCAAGCAATTTAAACCTACAAGTTGGGCGGTTGACAACCAGACAGCCATCTATATCATCGCTATTCTTATTACGGTTTATGGGATTTTCAAGTTCAACACTCTTCCTAAAGAGCAGTTCCCGGATATTACAGTGCCAACAGTTTCTGTAGTGACAGTGTATATTGGGAATAGCCCGTCTGATATTGAAAACCTGGTAACACGTCCAATAGAAAAGGAACTGAAAGGAATTACCGGTGCAAAGGTTAATAAGATACAAAGTACATCCCAGGCAGATTATAGCATGATCGTAGTGGAATTTGATACGGATGTAAAAACCGAGTTAGCCAAGCAAAAAGTAAAAGATGCTGTAGATAAAGCTAAATCAGACCTGCCAACCGATCTTACCCAGGAGCCCGATATCCAGGAATTTGCATTCAGTGAATTTCCCATCATGTACGTAAATCTGAGTGGAGATTATGATGGAATAAAACTGAAAGAGTATGCAGATAAAATGCAGGACAAGTTTGAAGAGCTGGGTGAAATTACCCGGGCTGATATCGTGGGTGCACCTGAACGGGAAATACAGGTAATTGTTGACCCCTATAAAATGTCAGCGGCTCGTATCAGCTTCACTGATGTAGAAAATGCGATCAGTCGCGAGAACAATGATATTACCGGTGGCCTTGTAGAAGTGGGCAACATGAAGCGTACACTGATGATCAAGGGCCAGTTCAAAACAGCGGCGGATATGCACGACATTGTGGTGAGAAGCTCTGCACAGGGCGGAACAGTTTACCTGAGAGACATTGCGCAGGTAAAAGATACCATCCGTGAAAGAGAAAGTTTTGCCCGCCTGGATGGAAAAAATGTTATCACGCTCAATATTGTAAAGAGGGCAGGTGAGAACCTTATTGATGCAGCTGGCAAGATCAAGGCTACTGTTGCAGACATGCAGAAAAAAGAAGAATTGCCGAAAGATCTGAAAGTGGTGATCACCGGTGATCAGAGCAAGCAGACAAAGACCTCATTTGAAGAATTGATCAATACGATCATTATCGGGTTCATCCTGGTATTATTGATCCTGATGTTCTTCATGGGTGTTACCAATGCATTCTTTGTGGCGCTTAGCGTACCCTTAAGTGTGTTTGTAGCCTTTCTGTTCCTTCCCATTGCGGATGCCATTATTGGCACAAGTGTAACACTCAACTTCATTGTGCTTTTTGCATTACTGTTTGGATTGGGTATAATTGTGGATGATGCTATTGTGGTGATTGAGAACACACACCGGATATATAGTAATGGAAAGATCCCGATTGTGCGATCGGCAAAGGAAGCGGCGGGAGAGGTATTCATCCCTGTATTGGCGGGTACGGCTACAACCCTTGCACCATTCTTCCCGTTACTGTTCTGGAAAGGATTGATCGGAAAGTTCATGATCTATCTGCCCACCATTCTGATCTTAACACTGGCCGCTTCACTGATTGTTGCGTTCATCTTCAACCCGGTGTTTGCGGTAAGCTTCATGAAGCCGGAAGGAAAGGAACATCAAAAACCTAAAAAAGCGGTATTCAGGAATAAATGGTTTATCACTTTCATTATTGCTGGTTTGGTGCTGCATGGAGCAGGTCAACATGGTATTGCAAATTTCTTATTGCTGATGGCAATCCTGATGGTGTTGAATGCTTATGTATTGAATGATTTGATCCACTCCTTCCAGAGAAAGGTGCTACCCGGCATTATGATGCGTTATGAAAGATTGCTGAAATGGATATTGGTAGGAAAACGGCCCGTCTGGGCATTTGTATCACTCTTTGGAATATTTGCGGTAGCCCTGATTGCATTGATGTTTAGAGGCAACAAGCAAACATTCTTCCCCAGCGGTGATCCCAATTTCGTGTATGTGTACCTGAAACTTCCTGCCGGAACGGATGTAAAGTATACGGATAGTATCACACATGTGCTGGAAGGGCGAGTTATGAAAGTGATTGAGAAAGATCCACCGGGTGCACCAGGCAGCATTGTGGAAAGTGTTATTTCTAATGTGGCTGTAAGTGCTAATAATCCCAGGGACAATAACCGGAGCACGCAATCCAACCTGGGCCGTATACAGGTTTCCTTTGTGGAGTATGCAAAGCGGAATGGCAAAAGCTCCATGCCTTATAAAGAAGAAATAAGAAAAGCAGTACAGGGAATACCCGGAGCCAGCGTGGAAGTAGCACAGGAAGATGGTGGTCCACCCACAGATCCTCCTGTGAATATTGAAGTGCAGGGTGATGATTTTGGAAGTATTGCCTCAGTTGCTACTCAATTATATAATTATCTTGATACAAATAGGGTAGAAGGTATTGAGAACCTGCATCCGGATGTGGATTTGAATAATCCAGAGATCACTGTGAGTGTAGATCGTGAGAAAGCCATGATGGAAGGCGTTAGCACCGGACAGATCGGAATGGAGATACGCACTGCGGTTTTTGGAAAGGAAGTAAGCAAGATAAAAGATGGAGAAGATGAATACAAAATACAGTTGCGGTATAATGATCTGATGCGGAATAATATCACTGATGTAATGAACATGCGCATCACTTTCATGGACATGAATACGATGCAGGTAAAATCAATCCCGGTTAGCGCTGTTGCCAAAGTTGAATATACCAATACAACAGGTGGCATCAAGCGCAAAAATGTGAAACGCACCATTCAGATTCAGGGTAATGTGCCTGATCCAACAGCAGTAGGAAGGATCAACAAGGAAATGCAGGGTAAAGTAAATGATTTTATCGCCAAGAATAAGATACCATCAGATGTTACCATCAAACTCAGCGGACAGAGCGAGCAGGAAAAAGAAACCAATGCATTCCTTGGCACCGCATTTATGATTGCTGTGGGACTGATCTTCCTGATCCTGGTATTGCAGTTCAATTCAATGAGCAAACCATTCATTGTAGTTACAGAGATATTCTTCTCTATTATCGGAGTATTGATAGGCTATGCTGTGACGGGTATGACCATTGCCACCATCATGTTGCTGGTTGGTATTGTGGGACTGGCAGGTATTGTGATCAAGAATGGTATCCTGCTGATTGAATTTACGGATGAATTGAAAGGGCGGGGCATGCGAACAAGGGAAGCAGCCATACAGGCGGGTAAGATCAGGATCATCCCTGTATTGCTGACAGCTGTTGCAACCATCCTTGGTTTGCTGCCACTGGCGGTTGGATTCAATATTGATTTTGCCGGCCTGTTCTCCCATCTCAGCCCTCATATTTTCTTTGGAGGAGACAGTGTGGTGTTTTGGGGTCCTTTGAGCTGGACCCTCATCTTCGGTTTGATGTTCGCCTTCTTCCTGACCCTGGTGATGGTGCCGAGCATGTACCTGATAGCCCAGCGGCTGACCAGGCCCATGGAGAAATTCTATGGGACCAAGTTTATTGCCCTGTTGGGATTCACGGGACCTCTATTCTTCCTTTTTGTAGGGATTATGTATTTAGGTCGCCGATTGCAGGGTAAAAAGGTATGGATGGGTAAATTAAAACCCGCAGTCCGCAAAAGTTAAAGATCGGATAACTTATAACTAGGCCCGTTCCAGGTATTTATGCTGGAACGGGCCTTTTTTTAGAAATTTTCAAAAAATTTTTCAAACGGGTGCAGCAACTTTAAATTTCCCTTTGTCTCTTATACGTGGATGCCGTAAATGTGAAAGCTATGATTGTTGCTTTTTAAGAAATGTCGTACTTAGTTGGTTTTGTATCCGCCTTCCTAACTGCTTAG
>CAMLGP010000006.1 GCA_946479535.1 uncultured Bacteroidota bacterium | reverse complement strand
CAGTACGATTTACAGATGCCATGGAAGTGGTCAATGTTGACCGGACCACTTCGTTGACAGGGCTTGAAAAGGGTGACAGGATTGGAGTTGTCAATCTTGATCGTGACTACCTTGCCAAAGATTTTGAGAAATACTATAATGCGCCAACCCCAAAAAAAGGAAGTAAGAAGAAGGAAGAAGAAACGATAGATATTGAAACGTCAACAGGATATAATAATGAAGGTAAGGATGAGAGAATAAAGGAGAGAAAGGAGATGATGGAAAATGAAGTTAAACGTCTCTTTGAACTGGATAAATACAATGATATGGAATTGATCAGCGATGGACGCTTTGGAGATTCTGCCATGCTGAAGTTTAAGGAAAGTTTCTCGCTGAAGAAACTGATCAGCCGTGCAGGCCGCAATTATATATTTGAAGCAGGCAAGTTGATCGGATCGCAGATAAAACTGGAGCAAAACGAATTGGCGAACCGGCAAACAGATATCTGGTTATCCAATGCCCGCACAATTGAAAACAATATCACAATAATGATCCCTGCCGGTTATACTGTGGATGGATTAGAAGACCTCAATATGTCCGTAGACAATGAAAGTGGAAGCTTTGTGAGCTCAGCAAAAACAGAAGGGGACAAACTGTTCATCAGTACAAAGAAGATCTATAAAAAGAATTTCGATAGAAAAGAAGCCTGGCCAAACTATGTAGCGTTTCTTGAGCCGGCCTATAAGTTTAGTCAACTGAAAGTGGTACTAAAGAAGAAGTAAGTTCGCTAACTTTGCCTCCAATTATGAAGCTTACTTTATACCAGGTAGACGCGTTTGCCAATAAATTGTTTAGCGGGAACCCAGCAGCGGTAGTTCCCCTGAAGAAGTGGATACCTGATGAACTGATGCAACAGTTGGCCATGGAGAATAACCTGGCAGAAACCGTGTATTTTGTTCCTTCTGATAAAAAAGGAGTGGATTATGAAATCAGGTGGTTTACACCCAATATAGAGATCAATCTTTGTGGACATGCTACGCTGGCCTCTGCCTATACGATCTTCAATATTCTCAAAGAAAAAAAGAAGACCGTTACGTTTTTTTCCAAAAGTGGCCCACTCACAGTAAAAAAGAAAAAGGAAATACTCGAGATGGATTTCCCATCATGGAAACCTGAAAGGATTGATAATTACCATCTGGGTTTGGCGGATGCCCTTGGTGTAAAGGAAATACTCGGAGTATATAAATACAGGGATATTCTCGTTGAATTGAATACTGAAGACGAAGTTCGCCGTGTAAAACCCGATTTCACTCTTTTAAAGAGGATTGGGGCTCCAGTATGCATCACTGCGCCTGGAAAGGATGTGGATTTTGTTTCGCGCTTTTTTGCTCCGGCTGAAGGCATAGATGAAGATCCGGTAACAGGGTCAGCGCATTCCATGTTAACTCCCTTCTGGAGTGAGAAATTGGGAAAGAATGCCATGCAGGCAAAGCAGCTTTCCAGGCGTGGAGGAGAAGTATGGGTGGAACAGCACGGGGACCGGGTGATCATTGCAGGTCAGTGTGTCTTCTACCTGAAGGGAAGGTTTGAGATTTGATTCTCATGTCCTGGTCAAAAGGGTAAAACTAAAAGTTTGAAATCTGAGTTTTAGCTGTAATTTTCATACGCCTTTCCTGTGGTTTTAAACCATAACCAATGTGCCTATCCTTTGTACGAAGAGTACCTGCTATTATCCTGTGCATGTTTTTCCTGAACACACTCCATGCGCAAAAGGGCAGCACTACCCCCGACAGTATACAAATAGATCACCTTCTTCATCAGTCTGAACAGCTTTCTGACAAGGCAGCCTATGATTCTGCGGTCAGCCTTACAAAAAAAGCTTTACAGCTATCACAACAAAGCAGTTATCGCCGGGGCGAAGCCATGGCCTACGACAGGCTTGGTGAAACACTGGTAAAGATGGGCCAGATGAATGAGGTTCACCTTTATGATTCACTGGTAATGCCATTGGCCAAGGCACAGAATGATACCACGCTCATTATTAATGCAGATAACCGCTCAGGGATCTATTTTACTGAAAGAGGTATGATAAAGGAAGGTCATGAACGATTTATTCATGCGCTTGATATAAAACTGGAGAAGGTACAATCCATAAAGACTGCAGAAGTATACAGCAATCTCGCATCGCTGTTTATGGCAGTTGGAAATAAGGACAAGGCCATGGAATGGTTCTTCAAAGCGCTTCGGCTTTATGAATTGCATAATAATGAAACAGGACAGGGTGAGACCTATAGCAATATATCTTCTGTGTATTACCTGATGGGAAAGGTGGATGATGCTATTGACTATCAGAAGAAAAGTATTTATTTCCGGGAAAGGCAGAATGATCTTCCTGGACTGGTTAATACGCAGACCAATATTGGCCAGTTATATATATTAAAAGATTCTTTTCCCCTCGCATTGTATTACCTGCAGAGAGCAGTAAATGGTGCAGAACAATTGAACAGTCCAAGGTTGATGGGAACTGCTTATTCTGGAATAGCTTCTTATTATAGCCGGTCTAAGGATTTCAAATCTGCACTTTCCTGGCAGTCAAAAGCCATCGCCATATTTGAAAAGGCGGATAACAAGCCGATGCTTTCCCGCCTCTATGTGGCAGCTGGCATAACTGCCAATGCAGCCAATGATTCCCTTTCCGCCGTTAACTATTATAATAAGGCGCTTGATCTTTCCAGACAGCTGGCTAATAAAGAAAATATCAGTAATGCATACGATAAACTTTCAGGTTTTTACCTGGCGCGTGCGCAGTACAAAGATGCTTACGATAATTACAGGAAATATATAACCTACCGGGATAGCATCAAAGACCTGAGTACCCTTTCGCGTATTGAAGAGATAAGAACCCAATACCAGACAGAGAAAAAAGATAACGAGATCAATCAGCTGAAAACACAGGAGCGGATCCGCCAGTTGGAAATAGAAAAACAGAAAGCCATTATTTCCGGGAACAAGCTGGTGGCCAAACAGAAGGAGGATGAAATACAGCTGCTTTCTCAACAGCAGGAACTGAGGGATAGCCGTATTCAGCAACAGGAGAAGGAATTGGAAAAGCAGATCCTTCTGGCAAAGAACACGCAGCAGGAGCTTCAGCTGGCAGAACAGCAAAAATTGATCAAGGATAAACAGTTACAAAGCCAGGCTTTATTGCGTAACCTGATCATTGCCGGAGTGCTTTTGATGGGCATACTTGGGCTTGTATTATTCAATCGTTACCAGCTGAAGAAAAAACTGCAGCAGCAAAATGAATTGCTGTCTGTGCGGAATAACATCGCAAAAGACCTTCATGATGAAATTGGATCCACACTTACCAGCATCAAAATACTGTCTGAAGTATCAAAAAGCAATCTGGAGAAGGATCATTTAAAGGCAGGCAACCTGTTGAACAAGATCACGGAACAGTCTTCCCAGATGCAGCAGGGGATGAGTGATATTATCTGGGCCATTAAACCAGATAATGACCGGCTGGAAAATATGCTGGTGAGGATGCGTGAATACGCCAGCCATACGCTGGAATCAAAGGATATAACGGCCGTATTCTCTGTTGATGAAAAGGTTTTGTCTCAAAGCCTTGATATGGAACAGCGCCGTGATTTCTTCCTCATTTTTAAGGAAGCTATTAATAACGCGGCAAAATACTCGCAGGCTTCCCGCGTTGATATACGGATATCAAGGTCGGGCAACAGATTGTTATTGAATATCTCCGATGATGGTGTGGGATTTATGGCCGGACGGCAAACCTCTTCCAATGGATTGAAAAACATGAAAGCAAGGGCAGAGGCAATGCATGGCTCCCTTGAGATCATATCCGAACCGGGAAAAGGAACTACCATCTCTACCGAAGTACCCGCTACATAAATATGTAGTGGACATTCCTGACTAATCTTGTATTTTGAACCCCATGTGTATACGCGTTCTTCTATATGATGATAATGAAGCCCTGAGGGCAAGCATGGAGGAGTTGATCTCTGAACAGAAGGAATTTGAATTGCTGGCAGCAATGCCCAATGCGGAGACCGTGGTGACGGATATAGAACAGTTCAAACCTGATGTAGTGTTAATGGATATTGATATGCCTGTAGTGAATGGTGTAGAAGCAGTGAAAAATATACGCAGGGTAAACGAACAGTTACCGGTGATCATGTTGACCATCTTTGATGACAATGAGAATATTTTCAATGCCGTATGTGCGGGTGCTACGGGCTATATCCTGAAACGATATGCCACAGAAGAAATTTGCGATGCCATTCGTAATGTGATGACAGGAGGTGCCCCAATGACGGGTTCAGTAGCAAGGAAAGTATTGCAGATGGTGCCCCAGGCAAAAACAGTTGAACAGGAAAAAAGTAATTTATCAGACCGTGAAACCCAGATTCTCCAGTTCCTGGTGAACGGTTATAGTTATAAAATGATCGCAGGCGAATTAAAGGTCAGCCTGGATACAGTTCGCTTTCACATAAAGAAGATCTACGACAAACTCCACGTACATTCTGCAACAGAAGCAGTTTCCAAAGCAATAAAGAATAAGCTGATCGGTCTGTTTTATTAACTCAGTTTAGGCCACTGAGAACCGCAGAGGAAAAGAGGACCACAGAGATTGTCTCTGTGATCCTCTTTTCCTCCGTGGCCCTCTGTGGCCTTTAACTACATAATCATGTAGTTGACCCTCCCATATTCCCCTATTAGGTTTGTCTTCAAATTGTAAGGCATGGGGAAAATTAGTTTACTGATAGTAGTGATGCTGGGTCTTATATCCTGCGCCAGTAGTCAGACCGCCAATATCAGTAAACCAACTACTCAATCCTTAACAAAAGGCAAAGGAACGCTTTCCTTTAAACTGAACGGACAATTATTCAGGACTGATTCAACTGAGACTAAATGCTGGACAAGTAGCAATGTGTCCATTGCCCTATTGTGGGCAAAAGGAACAAACATCAATATATCCTGGCAGATACAGCATTTCAATGATATGGGCGCTTACCGGATCGACAATGACAGTAAGGGGAAGCTCAATTTCACACTTCAGGGAAAAACATATTGGATACGGGATGTGGATGGCAGCAATTATCTGAATATCCGCATTACCGGCGTAAAGGAAAAATACAACGTGAAACTACTCTCCGGCACATTTGAAGGTGTGCTGGCGGATAAGGACGGAAACAGGGTGCGGATAACTGAAGGTGTTTTTGTTACCAGTGATATCTAGGAGGTACTACATCATTATGTAGCATCAGCGGTTTGGAAGAATGATACTTTTAATCCCGAATCCCGATAGCTATCAGGAAACAATCAAAATATACCAGTTAATTATTAACCCAAATTACATCCCGATGAAAAAGTTATTTCCCTTCCTTTTGTTAAGTGCTTTCCTTGCCTGTAATAATACTGCTGATAATACATCTGGTGCAAAAGACAGTGGCAGTTCAATAGAAAATATGGCAGCATCTGCAAGCGCCACTGAGAATGAAGGCGGTTGTGGAAGCCTGATCATGTTTCATAAGGGAGCGGTTCTTACCGGAAAGGACTATGATAGCTCTGGGAAGGAACGGTCCAGTTCAATTACAACAGTAACCAATGTCAGGAGTGAGGGTAATGAAACTATTGCCGACCTCCAAATGGATACACATAGTACTTACGGCGGAAAAGAACATAACAATACCCTTAAGTACTCCTATACATGTGATGGGACAAAGATCAAGATGGATCTTTCTGCATTCCTGTCCAATTTTTCAGCTCTCAAATCAGTAACGGTAGAGGGCAAGGCACTGGAGTTTCCGCTTAAATTAAGCGTTGGCCAGGATTTACCTGAAGCATCCGTTTCAGCCTTAATGGACAGAGGATCGATGAAAATGAAAACCACTACTACCTATGCAAAAAGAAAGGTGGAAAAGAAGGAAACTATCAGCACTCCTGCAGGCACATGGAATTGTTTCAAAATTGTGTCCACTATTGAAACTACAATGGAAGCTGGAAATGATGAAATGAGTAAGAAGATGGCCGAGATGATGAAACAACGTTCCCCTACGATAAGTACAGCCATGTGGTTTGCGCCTGGATTTGGCGTGGTGCGTTCTGAATTCTACAGAAACAATAAACTCGACAGCCGCTCTGAAATAGTATCCGTAAAAAAATAATGCAATCCTGGTGACTACCGGGAAATAAAAAATAGAAGAGAATGAAACAGATGATTCTTTTAACAGGGTTCCTCATGCTTTGCCTGTTCAGTATGGCACAGGGAAAATATGCAGGTGCCCAATCAAACCTGATTGGAACACAGTATGTGGACTCCCGGCAAATTCCCAAACTGAAGGGTTGGGAATTCAGAGAGGGCAGCCTGGTAACCGGAGTAGATGATCCCACTGTAATTACAGTAGATGTTTGGAAGAAAGGAAAGATCTGGATCGCTTTTTTTAGCGTAAAGGATGATTCATACAGGATGAAGGAAGATTCAACAGGTAATCCATTTACCATAGTGGATGTGATTGAAATAAAGACGTTGTTGCCCGGATACATAATTGTGACTGGTCTTTGTCGCGTGAATGAAGAATCTGATCCCACCGTTGTTGCAACCGTGAAATGGGTGCCTGAAAAAGAGATCCTGAAACCTGTAAAGCAGGCCTGGAAGTTTGACAGGGATAAACTTAGAATACTGGCTATACCCACCAAAAATGTTGATTGTGTTAGCGAAGGAGGTGATTAAGGGTATCACAACCATTAAATAATTCAACTATGCGCTTCTCTATTCTTTTGATAATAGCCATACTGACTGGCACGCTAGCTTCAACTGCTCAAAACATCAGTGGTTTGCAAAATAAATCACTGAGCAGGGTGGATGATATTGGATCCCTCCTTGAATCAGGACTGGGTTCCCTGTTTGGCGGCAAACTAACAGGCAGGGTAGATAGTGTAGTAATTAACCAGGATGCAGAGAAAAGACTAAAAGGAAAGATCTATTATACAGGATACGATAAAGGTTTTTTTACGCTCTCCTGTATGAGCAGCGCCAAACAAAAGCAGAATGAATTTAAGACATTTCGTTTTTCACAGGTGGCAAAAGCTTCTCCCGTTGAGTTTACAATTGATATGGAGGCAAGCGTTTCTCCGAATACAAATCTGGAATCTCCCTATCTGCGCGTGGATGTTGCCAAAAGAGATGGTGGAACCGGTAATGTCACCGTGCTGCTATTGAACAAGAAGTGGCAAAGCACACAGGAAACCCGCAATATGGTCATTGATGTGCCACTGGTTGCGGTAGGAAAAGCAGCCAGTCTTAGCAATGAAAGAAAAGATGTTACCCCTTCCCGGACCATCCAATTTGATCCGAAACTATTATATATAAAACCTGTAACGGCGCAGCCGGTACGGAAGCTTCAGGCAGGTGGAGGAAGGTCTTACCTGAATGATATTTCTTATAGTGATCTTTTCGCTGATATTTCCGGCACATGGATCAGTACTGATAATACAAGTGGTATCACCAAACTGATTGTAACAGGTGGTAACCTGATCCAGGGATTTGGCCGCTGCTCCCCCCAGGATTGTGATTGGGGAAAGGTGGCATTGACAACATTGACCGCAAACAGCTTCAGGGCACAATTCACCTGGAGTTTTAAAAAGAGTATACTTAACTTATCATTAGGTGCCAGTGATGTGCTTACAGTAAGTGGTGCTGATACCTATAATGATGGCAGAGCTGCACGCAACTATACCTATACGTTTAAGAAGAATATTGTGGCAATGACAGCCGCTACCAGAGTGTATACATTGAATCAGCTTGCAGTATTGACACCATCAACTCCGGCCGGACCGGTCAATAAAACACCTAAGGGGCCGGATAAGAACGCCCAGATCTATTTACTGGATGGATTGAGTGCCGATGTTGATTTCAGAAGGCCACAGGACATTTCCAATATTAATATCAATGTATTTGCTGATAAAAATCTTAATTCAGGTATCTATTATATTCTTCCTGCAGACTATCATTTGAAATGGGAGCCTAAGTCTGAACCAGAAAAAGGGTATGATTTTAGAATCTTATACGGTGCGCAACAGGCAGGAACGGGTGGAGAGCAAACCAGTACGGATGCTCCCGTTAGAATGTCTGCGAGTCTTACAGCCGGCATCAGCACACGCGAACGGAATTTTGTAAAAGAATTGCTGAAAGCTATTCGCCCTGATTTTACCGATCTCCGTTATCTGCCATTGCGTGAAAGTCCCCAATTTACTTTTCAAACCACCCTGGGATCACAATATAATATTCCGGAAAGTAAAATATCTGTTGAAAGGGTAACTGATCTCAGTGGAGATATTAAAGTAGCCTGGCAAACAGATGCAGATACAAAAGAATTTATACAAACTTCCCTTACTTCCAGAGAAGGTATTAGTGCTTCAGTAATCCTGAAACCGGATGATGAAGAAATTCTGGATCAGCAGGTGCCGGCATCCATTAACCTGGCAGATATACGTACGCTTGGCAAGATGAATCTGGAACCTGGAACATGGCGTAGCCAGCAATGGCGTAACCAAACTCCTTATCCGCTGAAGTTAAAATACATCCATGTGTTGAAGAAAGAGATAGGCGGTACAAAACCGATCATCTACTCCTGGTCCCTCAATGATGTGGTTATTCCTTCACAGGCCCAGGCAAAATTTGATAATGCCCGTATACCTGCATGGCTGGACACAGATGCCTCAGTGGTAATGTGGGTAGAATATACGGTTGATGATTGTCTTAGCTGTGATCAGAAAGTACTCGATGCCGTAACAGGTGGCGTATCAGGTGCAAGGGCACAACAGGTAAAATTTGTAATACCACCTGCTGTGTTCGATTCACTACACGCTTCTTACTTCATGATCACTGTACGTAGTAAACAGGCAGATCCCAAAGGCCTGGAGATGAAAGAATTTGATGCCGTGAAAATAACGCCAGATATGGCAAAAGACTTTACGGTAGGTCCTTTATATATACCATCCAATGGATCACTGGAATTTGAATACAAGGTTACAGCTGCATCTGCCGGTGGGGATTTCTATCCATCCAATGTTTGGCAGCCTGCAACTGAAAAGGAAGTTCTGTTAGGAAAAACGAAACTAAAAGAAATGTTTAAAGGAATAATACCAGGTATAGAATGAGAAAAAGGAATATCCATATCATTCTTGCTTTCCTGTTAACTATAACCAGCGAAATAGCTTTGAAGGCACAGCCTCTGAGCAGTTCCTCTCTGGTGGTAGAAGGTGAGAAATTGTATAAGGATAGTAAAAACCCCAATCTTCTTTATTATCTGCCTCCTTCTTATGATCTATTATATGCTGCTGATGGAAGGCCGCCGTTTACACTTATCAAAATGAGATATACCGGTACTGCCGCAACAGGAGATAAAGGAGTAAGCAAATACCATAACCTGGTGCAGTTCCGGGTGGGAATAGCGCCTGATCATGTACGCCAGATGAATGACCTTAAGGCAGCCATGAAAAGAATCTATCCACGTGCAGAATTGCGTATGATGCCTGTGCGAAAATTTTCATCACTACTGGTATTTGCAGGGACTGATGGTGCGGATACAGCCCATCTGATACAGACAGGTTATGCTGAAGCAACAGATGAGAATGCAGAAGTGAATAACAGTTATTGGAATGAACGGGTGGTCAGCTTTCGCATTAATAATAATGACGCACAATTGGTAGAAACGGCATTGAGAAATAAACAGGCCGCCATGAGTCTCTCTTATGCCTTTTATACAAATATGAATGGTGGAAAGAATGACGATACCAGTGTATACCGTGATGGCAGGTTGAATAATGATGCAAAAGCATTCTTCCGTCAACAGGAAGATAGCGATAAGGATACAGCCTCACTGCTGGCAATGGTTAAGGCTGATGCGATTCCCATAATGGTAGATGTTCAGCGATGGCCAGATGCCATTCAGCAAACAGATATCAATGAACGGATCCCTGCCAAATATCCTTTACTGGATATATACTGTTATGATTTCAATAATGAGTTACGACCCGACCTATACGCAAAGAAAGTAGAGATCAAGGCCGTTTCAGTAAATGGCTCAGAGATAAGTACTGCGTATTCATTCCGCCAGAATAAACCGGATCAGTATGCCAAAAGCATTCGATTTGGATATGCAATAAGACTTGATAAACCTTATACATTCCGCGTTACTGAAATAACAAATGATGGAGAGATGCAGGCCGGTGAATGGACTGTTAGAAAGGACTGGAGTGAGTTACTGGATATCACCTCACCACCGGATAAGGTGGTTGTTAAACAAAAGGCAGAAGATAACCAATAATAAAAAAATTAAACAGAAAAATATGGCACGCTTACTTAAATCTATGCTGTTGATATTCCTGGTCATTTCCTGCGCCGGAATAAAAGCCCAGGTAAAGTTTGACGAAGGAGCAGTGTATATAGCAGGCGTAACCTTATTGCAGGACAGGGCTAACCCCAAAGATTATTATTACCTGCCACAATTCCCAAGACTTGCTACCAAAGAAGATGGTTCGCTGGAGTTTCTCTGTATTAAATATACCGGAGATAAGGTAGAGAATAGTGGTGGCCTGTTCCATGCACTGGTTGAATTTCGAATACCAGATTCATTAATGACAAAGCTTACAAAAGAGTTGCAACGGAAAATACCGGGGGCACATATTGCAGGTCCCGTTCCCCTGATGCAGCCAAAGAAGGATGATCCCGATAATGTTACACCGAGCTTTGAGATCGTTTCCGCTATACTCAGCAATAAGGATGGAAAGGATGCGATGACAAGATCAGTGATCAGTTCAGGGTATGCGCCATTAACACCCGGATCAAAAGCAGCCGTTGCTTCCCTGCTAACACCACAGGGCGCTACTTTACTTTGGAATTCATTCACAGGCCCTACTTCAGATGTTTCTGTATCCATTCACGGATATTATGAAGCAGCTGTAAAAGCTTACAATGCTGTTGTAACAGCTGAAATGAATGTGGTGTATTCCCATTTCAGCCAGATGAAGGCCAGCCAGGAAGGTTATAATAAAACCCAGATCAGGCAGGTAATCGATGATCTCTCCAAACAGGGTGGCATTAAGATAGATGTGTTTGATCGTTCAGCAGGCCTTGGTGTGAAGACAAGTGATATGGATGGGATATTGAATGTGGTCACCAACAAGCTTACAGAGATCATGTTTGATACAAAGACCGGATGGTCCAAAGAACCGGAAAGAGTAGATCCTAATCTCGGATTTGATCCCAGAGGACGGCAGGGAGATAAATCAGAGTCAGGTCAGGTCATTAGTGATATTGGCGATGCCATGTCTGATGTAATGGGCTCTTTACCCATACTGGGATGGTTCTCTCCCAAAAAGCAAAAGAATACCAACCCCGAATATATAACCGATAACCAGTACGTATTAAAAGATGTGAAGGATATCCGGACCAATAAATTCTATCTCAATCTTTCAAAATCAACCACCATCAAGGTGCCATTCCATACTGCAGGCAATATTGGTGGATTGTATTCAGCTCTTGGAGAGGATGAACGCTATTTCCGGATCGTAAATATGGATGATCCCGCTTTCCAGCGCAGAGGTATCAGCTTCCAGGTAGATGGTGAATTCATTGATGCATTTGATGATATTGTCAATTTCGTTACCGTCAATTTTCGTAAGAAATATGGCGAAGGACAGGATGATGTTACTTCCCAGCTGATCATAAATGGAACAGATCTGAAAAAGGGCATCAACCTGAAAGAGATCGCTTATCCACGCCTGGGTGCGCAGACAGCTGACTGGCTCAATTATGAATATCAGTTGCTGTGGAGTTTTAAAGGCAAATCAAAAGTGGTTCGCTATCCTGCTGATGAAAAGCAGTGGATCAAAAGCAGTGATCCCGCGGTATCCTTAATTCCACCATTGACCAAAGAATATATTGAACTGGATGCAGACAGGCAACAGTTTGCAACAGACAGTGTGGCATCTGTAAACATCAGTTTTGCAAGTGTGCAGGGAGGAGATAAGAAAGTAGTGCGCAGTGTGATTCTCAGGACGGGAGATCAGGGTTCCACTACAAAGACCACGGTTTATCATGATCCCGGTGCGCCTGTAGTTTATCAAACAACCTGGTATAGCAAAGAAAAAGGTCAGGCAAAACCCGATATGGCGGTACTAAGCTCCAATTACCTGTTCCTGGCTTCCCCTCCATCTGATCAATTCAAACGCTAATGAATCTGGCTAACCCATTATGAATAAAAAACTCATTATATTATTCTGCCTGCTTTCCATCACTGTCTGGATAAATGCCCAACAGATATTGATAGACAGGGGAGTGAGAGTAGAAGGCCTGTGGTGTTTCCCACTGGTTACTGATTCAACACAGTATCTCTATCTGCCAGACCGGGCTTCACTTGGAGTTGATGATAAAAACCAGCCTCAGTTCTCTTTTATCCGGTATGTGAATGGAGCCGATAATGCATCGGCTTCTACTGACAAAACTATTTCACAGGCCGGTGGCGGTGGTGTACTCCATTTCCTGGTAGAGTATGATACTGATGAGGCGAAAGTGCGAAGAGCTAATGAGCGACTGAAAGAAATGCTTAACAATGATGAAGTAAAACTTCGCGGACCTATCATTTTTAAGGAAGGACGCTATGCTCTTGTTTCTTCCATCATTAACCCGGAAACAGGCACTACTCAAAAAACATTAATGTCTGTAGGGGCTGCTCCGGTATTGCAGGGCAGCAAGATCGCTCTCTCCTTTGAACTGGATCCTCAACGCTCAAAACTATTGCTTGAAAGTTTTAAAACCAAAACACCTGATGTATCCATTGTATTTGATCTCAGCTTTTCCGGGTTAATGGATGCATATAATGCAAAGATGACCGTGGATTGGGCGGAGGTACAGAAGAATGAAAAAATAGGCGGTGGTCTGAATGTCTATTTCGTTAGTGCTGAAGTGGAGAAGATCTATGAAGAGTTACGAAGGACCAGTGCCATCAAATTGGAAACAACGGGTGAGGATGACAAAATGCAGGCGATAGTTGATGCTGCCTATACCAAGGTTACGGATATGATGTTTCGCAGGGTTGAACCAGAACAGTTACCGGCTGGAGAACAGAATGCACTGGCTGGTTTGCTGAATGGTGTATTCAGCAATAATAATAATACTTCCAATTTTAGTGGCGGCAGTGGATTTCCCATTAGTGCTCATTTTGGATATAAAAAGAAAGATGTAAAAACAAGCGGCTATAGTGTTCTCAATTTTAACAGTCGCAGTAGTACAGACCGTCATCATTATATCACCTTTAATATTGGAGATTTCTATAAGAAATACGGGACTGATGAATCCTATTTCAAAACAGTGAGCCTTTCTGATCCTGATTTTGAAAAACGGGATGTATTTGTAGGTGTGGATGGTAGCCTGTTACCTGAATTCGACAAACTGATCAATAATATAACGGTGACACTTCGGAAGAATCACCAGAATGGCAGTACAACCATCCGCGAGACCAATATTGTAAAATCAACACTGGCTGATAACCGGAATATTTCCATGAGCTATGGCTCAGTGGGTGATGCTGACAGGCTGGCCTGGCTGAACTACGACTACAAAGCCCAATACAATTTCAAGGGAGGGAAATCCTGGCAAACAGAATGGCAACAGCAGAATGCTGCCATGATCAATCTTTTTACGCCCTATGAAAGACGCGTCATTAAACTGGAAGGGGATGCTTCACTGCTAAAGGAAAAGAATGTGCGGGC
This sequence comes from uncultured Bacteroidota bacterium, assembly GCA_946479535.1. Next base: position 4,070 of record CAMLGP010000006.1, on the reverse strand, counting down.
AACCACCATTAAAATTGAGTATCCCTTTTTTGGCGATAAGAAAGTGCTGGAATTTACTGTAAAGCCGGAGGAAGATCTGTCAACAAAGCAATTTGATATAACACTACCCGCCGGGCAATACAACTATAAGTATACCATCCGCTGGCGTTTGAAGGACAATACCGAGAAGATGCTATCTGGCGAAAATGATACGGAAATATTATTCATTGATACGATCCCGGAAAAATGAGGAAACTGGTATTGATATTATCACTGGTTGCCTTATGCAATGAATTAATGGCCAGGGCCAATGATGTGTACGTGATCTATTACGCCACATCAAAGGGTAAGACAGGTCATATGGGAATTGCAATGGACACTTATAAGATCATATTTAAAGAGGTCAATAACCAGTTGGTGCCAGATACTGTTGCCACAGGGGAGCTGGTTTATTTCGACCTCTGGCCAAATGAAGATGATTTTAGTGTTAGCAAAACGGGAAAGGATATACCGGCAGTTTATTTTCGGCTTCCTCTATCCTCTACAGATGAGATCACGCTGAATAGCTTATATGATCAGGGAATACCACACCGGGAACATTATCCCTGTGATGGCATACTTCAGATCAGGACAAATTGGGATCAGGATCAGTGGATGGCTCATTACCTGGATAGTATGGTAATGGCTAATAAGGATTTCAACGCCCGAAAGTTCAATTGTGCTGATTTTGTACGGATACCCGTAGAAAAATTGTTGGGAATAACGCTTAAGTCGAAAGAATTTATAGGTACTGGCTGGAGCACTACGCCAAATAAACTATACCAGCGCCTGAGAGAGTTGGATAATGTGAAAGTGATCAAAAATGCAGACCAGAAATCACAGGGATCATTTTTAGGACAGCGGGTAATGTATGCTGTGTTTCACAAAAGAAGATAAATAGAATTCGTAATCATATAAACTACAACCATGAATAAGAAATGGATTATTGCAGTTGTGATGGTACTGTGTTTTACAGTTACTATTCCTGCATTTTCTCAAAACCTTGACTATAATAGCAAGGTATCATTTGCCCTGAACGATGGTTCCCAAATGACGCTCTATGCCCAGTTAGTAGGCAGTGGTTCATCTGCCACACCCTCTAAGAATTATTATTACTTGCCTAACCAGATGATGCTGGCAAAGGATCCTTTAACCCAGGTTCCCTCCTTCCTCTTTCTAAAATATGTTACAGAAGAGCGGGAAGATCAGGGCGGTGTTAGTGGTGCGCTGATGCATTTTCTGATGCAAACAGGATATACACCGGCACAGCTTGCCGAAACCCAATCGAAGCTAAATGCCAAAATAAACGGAGCTGTTGTAAAAGGGCCGGTTGATCTGTTTGCCGCAGAGGATGCAAATTCCTTTACCATCACATCAGCCGTTGTTAATAAAGATGGAGGAATGACCAAGAGTCTTGTTACCTCCGGTAAGGCCCCTTTACAAGAGGGAGGGAAAGTTGCGGTTGCCACCAACCTTAATAAGTTCGGTGCGCAATTGATGGCAGCAACCTTTGAGAAAACAAGTTCTGTTACTGATCTCAGTGTAAACCTGTTTTATAAGTACTACCTGAAAGTAAATGGATTAAAAGCAAGATTGATTATCGATTATGAGCAGATAGCAAAACAGCTCAAAGAAGATAAGGTAAATGCTGAATATCGTAAGGTGGAATCAAAGGACGCGGTCCAGGAAAGTCAATCCTGGTCTGAATTGCATAAAGTATATGATGAGTTAGTTAAGAAAAGTGCAATAAAGATGGAAATTGATCAGGGTATTCCTAACGCAGGTTCAGATAAAATTACGGAATTGCTCTTCCAGGCATTCATGGCAAAAATTGCTCAACCTGCAACAGATCAACCGCAGGCAACCCCACCTACGCCAGCAGAAAGCCAGGCTTTACCAGGAAAAAACACAGCCTATGGCTATTACCTGGATATAAAACGTATTCAGCAGAGTATTCAAAAGAAAAAGGAAGTGATAGAAGTAAATTATAATTATTTACTACCTATGGAATTGTCGATCACCCAGAACCTGAAAACATTTTATAATTCAGTAAAGGATAATAAGAGTTGCGTGGCAAGCGTGTTGCTGAATGATGCATTTTACCGCCATATGGATATCCGTTTTGTATTGGACCTGGAAGCAAAGGAAATGTTTGATCAGGAAGTGAATTATGTAACGGTTAACGTACGTAAGAAAAGAAATTCAGGAAATGATTTTACTGACCGTGCCACTATTGATAAGAAATATGTTACAGACAAAGGTATCACCGCTGCCATGACCTATGCTGCAGGCGATGATAAAAATGCTGATATGTACCAGTATGCTGTGCAATGGAGCCTCCGTGGTGGTAATGTATTTCCGGCTACTCCTGTTTGGGAAAAGGGACAGATGGAAGCAGTAACCTTGAAACCTCCTGTTGTTCCCCGCAATATTGAATTTGAAGCAGATATTGAAAAACTGAAAGCGGCCAATATATCCCGTGCCACGCTTCAGATACGATACAAGAAATACAATGAAGAGGTAGAAGAGAATATTAATATATCTCCTGCAGCCAATCAGCCTTTGGTAGCCAAAATGCTATTCATGGACAGGGATACCCGTGGCTATGTGTACAGATTGGTATTAAACAATACAAAAGAAGGCAAGCTCGCTCTTCCCTGGAGTGTAAAGCTCAATGATAACTATGTATATGCTGTGATCCCTGATGAATTGAATGACAAAACCACGGATATCTTCAATAAGGCCATAGACGCAGCAAAGACCATTATTACGCCAGGACCGGATGGAAAAGTAAAAACGGATAAAGTACTTGACCAGTTCAAAGAAATATTGGGTGTTGTAAAGAATTGATTCATTTAAGTAATAAAAAAAGTATCAATGAAAAAGGTCATACAGCAAATACTATTGTTGCCGCTGGTCCTGGGTATAAGCATGGCATATGCACAAAAGGAATTTGTTCAGCGCATCTTGCTGGATAAGCCGGTAACAGCAGGGGGATTGAAGGTGTTTCCCCTGGTGGAAGACCCCAACAGCTATTTCTACCTGCCCAATAAAGTAAGATTAGGCACGGATGATAATGGTACGCCGCAGTTTTCTTTTATTCGTTTTGTGGATAATGTACGATCCGGTGCAAATGATAAGGAAGCAACCACAGGGCAGGGTGGAGGATATGTGCATTTGCTGGTAGGATTGATAGTTACGCCGGATGAAGTAAAGGCAGCAGAGCAGGAGTTGAAAAATATTAACCCAAGAGGAAAGATTGTAGGAAGTGTGGTGTACAGAGGTGGTACCATGGCCCTTATAACAAAGAGTGTAATCACTAACGCCAATAGCACAGGTGGGGAAGGTGCACGCAGGGTTTTAGGTATTGGGCCTGCGCCAGTGCTTGAGGGAGATAAGATTGCAGTATCCTTCTTATTGGATAAAACAGATGCCACTCTTTTGTGGGAATCATTAAAGACGGCTACTCCGGATATTTCATTTAATCTCAACATGACCCTTGCAGGTTATCAATCGCCGGTTGAATTCAGGATAGAGATGGACTGGGATAAGATATACAATCATGAGATATTCAATGCAGGAGTTGCTACGCCCATATTGCAGGCCGAAATTGGTATAGCAACGCAGGAATTACGTGAATCTGGTGCCATCAGGATCACTCAGATTGGTGAAGATCCCAATATGCAAAGGTTGCAGGACCTGCTTACCAATAAGATGATCGATATGTGTTTTGTTCCTTTTGGCCGGGAAGGTTCACCCAACTGGAGTGATCTTGCACAGCCACTGAATGGAGGACAGAGTTTTCTTGACAGAGCAACTGATCAGCTCAACGAAGAAAGACAACGCCAGCGGGAGAACAATAATACCGTGGCCAGTCAGAACCTGGAAGAAAGAAGATATACCGATGAAGAAAATAGAAGAAGAAGGGAAGAGAACAGAACGAACAGCGGTGGAACCACTGGAGGAACAACTGGATCAACCGGAGGCGCAACTGGCGGATCAACAGGTGGTTCAACTGGCGCATCCGCTACTGGTGCCGGAACAGAAGAAGG
>CAMLGP010000005.1 GCA_946479535.1 uncultured Bacteroidota bacterium | reverse complement strand
CTATACGACTGAATCCTGAAAAGCCAGTAAAGAACATTCCCTTCCATTCACTTGATCCCATACGCATTCCATGGACAGGATTCGGTTATTACCTGACTGAAAGGCCTTCCTTTACTTTTGATCCACTTTTTCATGCTGGCTGTTATTATGTACAGGAAGCAAGCAGTATGTTCCTGGAACAGGCCTTTAAACAATTAGTAAAGGAAACGTCTGGCTTAAAAGTATTAGACCTGAGTGCCGCACCGGGCGGTAAATCAACTCATATTTTATCACTGCTTCCCTCAAATAGTTTCCTGGTCAGCAATGAAGTGATTAGGTCGAGAGCAAATATTTTAAAAGATAATATCATTAAGTGGGGTGAGTCCAATGTAATGATCACCAATAATGATCCGGCTGATTTTACTTCACTGGAAGGGTATTTTGATGTGATCGTTGTAGATGCTCCCTGTAGCGGCAGTGGCCTGTTCAGACGGGATCCCGATGCAATTACAGAATGGAGCCTTCAAAATGTATCCCTCTGCAATCAGCGCCAGCAAAGGATTCTGGCAGATGTATGGCCTGCCCTAAAGGAAAATGGTGTATTGATCTATTCAACCTGCAGTTATTCTAAAGAAGAAGATGAACAGATTGCAGCCTGGATCACAGGTCAATTGGCGGCAACCAGTTGCCCCATAGCTATTGAAAGATTTCCGGGCATTGTTGAATCCGGAGGTGGCTACCGCTTCTGGCCGGATAAGATTGCCGGAGAAGGCTTTTACCTGGCAGCTTTTAGAAAAACAGGGGAAACGGGGGCTTTGGATTTGAAGGTGAAAAACTGGCCTGAGAAAGCCTTTAACAAGGAAGTATCCATTGTTGGTCCCTGGATAAAAAAAGAAGGACTGGCATTTATTAAAAAGGAGAATACTGTATACGGCTGGCCCGAGATTTTTAGAAATGACTTCAGCTTTTTGTTAAATAAATTGCGCGTTATTTATTCAGGTACAATTATTGGGGAACTGGTGAGAGATAAAATGGTCCCTGATCACGCTCTTGCAATGAGCAAACTGGTTAGTCCTGATATTCCCAGAGCTGAATTGAATTATCAACAGGCAATTCAATACCTTCAGCGAAAGGAATTATCACTGGAAATTAAGGACAAAGGATGGCAGGGGGTAACTTACGAAGAACAATTACTCGGATGGATCAATGTTTTGCCTAATCGCATCAATAATTATTACCCTAAGGAATTACGGATTTTAAAAGATACTCCCAACTGAAGACGCTCCTCCCACTAAAATAGCTGATCTTTGTACGGCAAAATTCATATTGTATGAACCGCTTCTTATTTTTTGTTGCTGCTCTTTTATTTGTGAATGCAGCACCCGCTCAGTCTGATGTTTTACTCGTTAAGAAAGGTGAGAATGGGTTGTACCTGGAGCATAAAGTGCTGGCAAAAGAAGGGCTATACGCCATTGGTCGTTTATATAGCGTAAATCCAAAACATATTGCTTCCTTCAATAAGATCGATATGAACAAAGGCCTGGAAATAGACCAGGTGTTGCAAATCCCCCTTTCTGATACCAATTTCTCACAAAAATCTCCAACAGGAACGCCTGTATACTATCATGTAACAAGTGGTGATGGCTTAATTAAGATCAGCGTTGATTATAATAATGTGCCAATGAAAAGCATTCGTGATTGGAATGGATTCACTGGGGATAATATACAGGAAGGGACTAACCTGATCGTTGGCTTTCTAATTTCAAAGGAAATGGTAGCCTATCTTGCCAATATCCGAGCAAGAAATGCAGAACTGGCCAAACAGGCTGCATTGCAGCAACAGGAAGCAGAGAAGAATGCCGCCATGGTTAAAGAAGAAGATAAGGCAGTAGCAAAAGAAGAGCCCAAAGAACCACCCTCTACAACAACGCCAGAAACAAAGCCAGATATAAAATCTGAAACAAAACCTGAAATAAAGACAGAGGCCGTCACAACAGCCCAGAAAGATACTCCGGCAGAAAAGAAAAAAGAAGATGCTCCCAAAGTGATCAGTGCGGTTGTTAAAGAGGAAATAAATATTCCCGCAGCCAACTACGGTTATTTTAAAACATCATTTGATCAACAGGTCAAAGCAAGACCCGTTTCCCGGGATGCCACTGTTACTTCCGGCATTTTCAAAACAGTCTTTGGTGTAGTGGAAGCAAAATATTACATGCTGATGGATGGTGTATCACCAGGCACCATTATTAAGATCACCAATCCTGGTAATAATAAAGCTATTTATGTAAAGGTCCTTGGAGGAATGAGTGGTATCCGCCAAAATCAGGGATTTGATATCCGTATCAGTAATGCGGCAGCTTCGGCGCTACAGGTAACAGAAGATGAAAAATTTATTGTGAGAGTTAATTACTGATTGATTGTATTGTTGGTGAAAACACCAACAACGGCGGCGGCCCAGAATTACTAATTGGTTGTATTGATGGTCCCAGCAGTACCGTGTGGTACTAACAACGGCCTTACTCAGGAGAATCGGTAGCCACGAAGGAATTCTTCAACCAGCATACGTTTCTTTCCTTCCATTTGCAGATCCTTTATATGGATGTAACCATCATTGCAGGCAAACTTTAAATAAGTCTTCCTGTCTGTTTCAAATCTGCCAGGTTTGGAATCGGGAATTATCCATTCTTTTTCGGCCTTGAATATTTTGAGGGTCTTGTCTTCAAAATCAGTGAAAGCAGCAGGGTAGGGCGATAATCCACGTATCAGGTTATAAATCTCCTCACCTGGTTTATTCCAGTTGATCTTGCAGGTAGCGGTAAAGATCTTTGGCGCATGTCTTAACTCACCACTGTTATCCTGCGGTGTTTCTTTGAGTGATCCATTGGATATTCCTTTCACTGTTTCTACCAACACACTTGCACCTAAATGCATCATTTGATCATGTACTTCTCCTGCAGTCTCATTGTCACCAATCGGCATTCTTTCCTGTAACAGGATATCGCCGGTATCAATTTCATGTTTGAGCTTAAAGGTGGTAACACCCGTCTCCTTATCACCGTTGATCACAGCCCAGTTAATAGGTGCAGCGCCCCGGTATTGCGGCAACAATGATCCATGGAGATTTATAGTACCCAGGCGCGGCATATTCCAAACTATTTCAGGCAGCATTCGAAAGGCAACTACCACCTGCAGATCTGCCTGCAAAGCTTTTAATGCTTCCAGGAATACGGGGTCTTTTAATTTATCTGGTTGTAATACGATGATACCTTTCCGGACTGCAAACTTCTTGACTGCACTTTCAGCCATTTTCATACCACGGCCAGCCGGTCTATCCGGTGCGGTAACAACGCCCACAATATTGAATCCAGCTTTAACCAATGCTTCCAGGGAGGCCACCGCAAATTCCGGTGTGCCCATGAAAACAATTCGCAGAAGAGAAAGGGACATGTCGAAAGTAGTTGGTCCTTTATCTTTTTCTTTTAGCTGGTATTCTATCATGCAGGCTAAGATAAAATTAAAAGTCCTCGTACAGAAGATACTTCTGTCTTATCTTTTTAAACTCGCTTAGCTGAGGTTCCCAGCTTGCCCTGATCTCCTGCTCTGATTTTCCATCCCTGATCTGCTGCCAGAGGTCATTATTCCCAGCCAGCTTATCAATAAAAGATTCCTCCATCTTACCGGATTTGGGAAGGAGGAAGAAGCTGTCTTTTTTGGGATATAACCGGTAAGCCTCCTGGAGCCACTTTAATTGGATCCTGCCATCTACTTTAGCCAGCACCTGCTCTGGGGTGCCATGCAGGTTCCAGCCATAGCATTTTTTGCCATAGTGTTTGGAACTCTTTGCGCCTTCATTGGGCACTGGTGTAAATGAGTAAAGATTTTTAGGCAATAGTGGATCTCCAAATATCTCAAATGGTTTGGAGGTGCCTCTTCCCTCACTTAACACGGTGCCTTCAAAGAAACAGGTAGAAGGATAGAGGTAAACTGATTGTATTTCGGGGAGGTTGGGAGAAGGTCTTACGGGCAAAACATATTTGCTTTTATGAGTATAGTTTGCGCATTTGATCACCTGGAAATGAAATGTAGTATCTGCTGAATTTTGCGCAGTTTTATACCAGGCATATTTGGTATTGGCTTTTGGGGTCAGCCAGTTTTCACCTGCGATCATAAAGGCATATTCGGCAATCGTCATTCCATAAACCACCGGAATAGGTTGTGGACCAACTCCGGATTTATATTTCATGTCCAGAACCGGACCATCAACATAAAAGCCATTAGGATTGGGACGGTCAAGGATCATCAGGGGCTTGCTGTTTTCAAATGCTGCTATCATGAAATTTTGAAGGGACAGTATATAGGTATAAAATCGGGCGCCTACGTCCTGTATGTCGAATATTAACACATCAACATCTTTCAGGTCGTTTGAATCCGGGGCATGTTTGCTGCCATAAAGTGATATGACAGGAATGCCGGTTTCCCTATCAATATAATTCCCAACTTTTTCTCCTGCACTTGCATTTCCCCGGAATCCATGTTCGGGTCCAAATATTACGTGGATATCAATCCCCAGTTTTCTCAGGGTGTCTACCAAATGTGTATTGCCAACCATGGAGGTCTGGTTGCATAAAAGCCCAACTTTCTTTCCTTTGATCAGTGGCAGGTATACCGGAATTCGTTCTGCACCCGGAATAATTCTGGGTGTTGTGGCTCTGGCTGGATTATTGATGGATTTTTGTTGAGCAAAGGAAGTGGTAATTAGTATAAAAAGTAGAGAAACAGAAATCAGTATTTTCATGCTAAGTATTTAAGGTTGAATCAATATCCCGTAAATTTAATAGAGTGTAAAAACTTTCCGTGAGTTGCATTGGCGAATTTAGGTTAACTTGCCACTCCTTCTTTCGGCCTTTTGGTGAATGATAAAATTTACCAATCCCGAAAGTTATTTGTAGGTATAAGGCCCCCTGGGCTTTAGGCTAATTAACGGGAACTTATAAATCTAATGGAATTTGCCATTGGTGGATTCCCCAAAATAACCCAAAAATTAATAAAACTGATGAAACAGGTAAAAAGCGGTGATAAAGTAAAAGTACATTATCATGGTAAGCTGACGAACGGTGAAACTTTTGATTCTTCTGCCGGCAGGGCTCCCCTTGAATTTGAAGTAGGAAGTGGAATGGTGATAAAAGGGTTTGATGATGGAGTGACCGGTATGGCTGTTGGCGACAAAAAAACGATCAATATTCCTTTTGACGAGGCTTATGGTCCCCGCAATCCTGACATGGTGATTGAAATGCCAAAGGATCGTTTCCCGCCGGATATGCAACTGGAAGTAGGAATGCCATTGTCCATGAGTGATGGAAGCGGACAGAATTTCCAGGTAAACATTACCGAGATCAAAGATGATGCAGTTATGCTGGATGCCAATCATCCGCTGGCCGGGCAGGACCTTATATTTGACCTGGAACTGGTAGAGATCATTGGTTCAAGCCCATTGATCATAATGCCGTAAAGAAATTAAAAATTTAAAAGTAAAAAGTAAAAAACCAGTATTCAACGGAATACTGGTTTTTTACTTTTTACTTTTAAATTATCACGCTTTCTTTCTATTCAACCACCATCCCAGCCAGATACCACACAATCCCCAGGCAACAAGAGTGTCAATAAAATTCGACATTAAGCCAGGTGTCTGAAACCATATTCGCATGGAGTAAGGGATAAACAGAAATCCTACTATTCCGATAAGCACCGTACTGATGAATGTTGTTCCGAAAGAGGAGCCAGTATTCTTCATCAATATCCAGCAAACAAATCCTGCTGAAAAAATAGCTACCAGTAAACCCCGGATGATATTTTTCATCATGTCCGTTTCATAGGATGCATGATAGGAGAGTACTGCCCAGGGCTTCCCCTTCATATCATCCATAAATTTTTGGTGCTCCGCTGAAGAAGCGTTTTTGTCGAGATTGGGAAGATAATATTGCCCGTCATGTGTAAAATGTGAAGTAAGGAATGGCATCACTTCATCCTGGTTGCTGGCCTTCTGGTACTCTTTAGCATGCAGGTCCAGAACAGTCCATGATAATGTTTGCCATAAAAAGACAAGAATGCCGCCAATTAAGGCGCCAATGAGGAGCTTTTTCATACTTGTTGGTTTGGTTCAGGAGAAAAGGTAATAACTTATGCTTGAATTAGCAATAGCTCGTTTTAAGCCATTTGGAAATTCCGGTAGTCCATGGTTTGTGTCTCACAAACCGTTGTGCTTCGAGAGAAACCAAACCCGGAGAGAAGAAATTAGGAAATCTCCAAATTTCAATTTCCCAATTTCTCCCGCCGACGGCGAAACAAAATTTCCCAATTGTACTTTCGAAAATGACATAAATTCGCTGTCCCTTTTAATTTAACGGTTATGGTCAAAAAGTATGCTTTCACAGCAAGCGATCGATTTTTGAGATATGTGCAGATAGATACACAGAGTAATCCGCAATCTTCCAGTTTTCCTACCACAGAGAAACAAAAGGACCTGAGCAGCCTGCTTGCACGGGAGTTAAAACAGATAGGTCTGGCTGATGCCCATATGGATGAGTGGGGCTATGTTTATGCTACCATTCCTTCCAATTCATCAAAAAAGGTTCCGGTGATCTGTTTCTGCTCACATGTTGATACTGCGCCCGATTGCAGCGGAACTGGTGTTAAACCCATTTTACATAAAAATTACCGGGGTGATGATATTGTGTTGCCGGATGACACCTCACAGGTATTAAGAATGTCTGAATATCCTTATCTGCAGAAAAAAATAGGTGATGACATCATCACTGCATCAGGAACTACATTGTTGGGCAGTGACGACAAAGCAGGTGTGGCCATCATCATGGACCTTGCAAATTTTCTCCTGACCAATCCGGAAATAAAGCATGGTGAAATAAAGATCCTGTTTACCCCTGATGAAGAAGTAGGTAAGGGAACGGCCAAAGTGGATATGAAAAAACTGAATGCAGATTTTGCCTATACACTTGATGGTGGTGATGCCGGCGCACTGGAAGATGAAACATTTAGTGCGGATGCTGTACAGGTAATCATTCATGGAGTAATAGCACATCCGGGTTATGCAAAAGGAAAAATGATCAATGCCATGAAAATTGCCGGACATATTCTTGAAGCATTACCTAAAGACCGTCTGTCTCCTGAAAGCACAGAAGGGAAAAGAGGTTTTATTCATCCGGTAAGCATACAGGGCATTGCTGAAAAATGTATCATTGATTTTATTATCCGCGATTTTGAAACACCCGGGCTTAAAAAGAAAGAAGATTTCCTGCGTACCCTGGTGGAAGAAACACTGCGTATCCACCCTAATGCAACCTTCGAATTCATTATTACTGAGCAGTATCGCAATATGAAAGAAGTGCTGAACGTTCATCCACAGGTAGTGGAGTACGCCAAAATTGCCATTGAACGCGCAGGACTGGAAGTGAAAACTGAAAGCATTCGCGGAGGCACTGATGGAAGTCGGCTTTCATTTATGGGGTTACCCTGTCCCAATTTATTTACAGGTATGCAGGGCATTCATTCCAAACTGGAACATATCAGCATCCAGGACATGAACAAAGCCGTGGAAATGCTGGTGCACCTGGTGCAGGTTTGGGATGAGAAGAACTGATCAGTATGAAAAATATAATTCTTTTCTGTTTTTCCTTTTTCCCAATACTTTGTTTCTCCCAGGAATTGATCCTGAACGGTGGCTTTGAAGATGAGAATATTTGCACCGAGTTTAAGGTAAACTGTGCTCCGGAAGCATGGATCACCAGCGGCAGCGCACTTGCCAATTATTTCACGGATATCAACAGATCACATCATAGTGAACATTGTATGTCCATACAGGCCGGTCATTCAACAAGGCCGTATGAACGGACCTTTATCAGAAGTCAGCTCCTGTGCAGGCTTAAAAAAGGGAATAAATATCTACTTAGCCTCTTCATAAAATCACCCCATCCCATACTGGATAGCATCGGCGCTTATTTTGGACCCATTGAGCCGTTAATGGAAAGAAAACCTGTTCACTTACTTTCAGCTTCTCTCTACTTCGGTGCTTCCAATACATTTAAGAAGGATAGTAGCTGGCAGCCCGTAACTGCTGAGTATATTGCTACAGGCGATGAAGTGTTTATTACCATTGCCAATTATTCCCACAATGATGTGAATGGTAATACCGGGCTCAGCAGGCGCAATCAATTCATGGTATACCTTGATGATATTTCTCTTGTGCCATTGAACCCTGATGAGAAATTATGCGATAACTGGGAACAGGTAAAACAGGATATTTATGATTTTAATCCGCGTCATCAATTTCTCTGGCGGATGCTGAAGTATTACAGAGATACACTGATAGTACCATTGCATTCAACCCGGATAATCATTGCTGATACACTATTGCTTCCGGATGTGTTATTTGCAACAGGTAAAAAGGAATTAAATGCGGCCAGTCACCCTTTCCTTGATAGTTTCTGCAGGCAAATGGATGGCCGCATAATTGATTCTGTAGTGATTGAAGGGCATACAGATAACACAGGTTCTGTGAGCCTTAATGAGCAATTATCAGCCGGAAGGGCCAGTTCTGCTGCTTCCTACCTCTCCAAATGTCCATCCTTTGGTAATCTGACCATCATTACCAGGGCCTGGGGTAGCCGGAAACCCGTAACTGATAATTCAACTCCCGCCAACCGGCAACGAAACCGCAGAGTGGAATTATTCGTTTACTTCAAAGAATAAACAGTTCACCGGATTTTAAATTACTATAAGGCAGTTCTTTGTAACTTTAGCTCTAATCAAAACAACTAAGAACATGTCAGGTTCCGATATTATTCAGTACTGGTGGGTGCTCATTATCCTCATCATCTTTTTTGGCTCCTTTTTCTCTATTAACCAGGGTTATGTTGGTGTGATCACCATGTTTGGAAAATACCGCCGCATTGTGCGTCCGGGTTTGAATATGAAGATCCCTATTCTTGAATCAGTGGCAAAGAAAGTTTCCATTCAGAATCGTTCAGTAGAACTGGAATTCCAGGCGGTAACACAGGACCAGGCCAATGTGTATTTTAAAAGCATGCTGCTGTATTCTGTGCAGAATGAAAATGAGGAAACGATTAAAAGAGTAGCCTTCAAGTTTGTTGCAGAAAGAGACCTGATGCAGGCATTGATACGCACCATTGAAGGTAATATTCGTTCCTTCGTTGCTACAAAGAAACAGGCGGAAGTATTGGGATTGCGCAGGGAAATTGTACAATATGTTAAAGTTGAAGTGGATCATTCTCTGGAAGAGTGGGGATATCACTTGCAGGATCTTCAGATCAATGATATCACATTTGATAAAGTGATACTTGATTCCATGAGCAAAGTAGTGGCCAGTAATAACCTTAAGGCTGCAGCAGAGAATGAAGGACAGGCATTATTGATCACCAAAACAAAGCAGGCAGAGGCTGATGGTAATGCAATCAAGATATCTGCAGAAGCGGAGAAACAGGCAGCACAATTAAGAGGCCAGGGTGTTGCACTGTTCCGTAAAGAAGTGGCAACGGGTATGTCTGAGGCAGCTGAACAAATGAAACAGGCCAATCTGGATACCAACGTGATCCTTTTCAGTATGTGGACAGAAGCAATTAAGAACTTTGCAGAATACGGAAAAGGGAACGTAATATTCCTTGATGGAAGTCCGGATGGAATGGAAATGACCATGAAACAGATACAGGCCCTGATGGTGAAGCAGGCGGGGACAACCAAATAGTAATTTATTGGAGTGCTTGTAATCGGCCACAAAGGGCCACAGAGAAAAGGAGGAATATACAAGAACTCTGTGGTTCTCTTTTTCTCTGTGGCCCTTTGTGGCCTTTCATTCCCGATAGCTTGTTAAAGGATTCCAAAACTTAAATGCCACGTACAACGTGGCATTGTTTTTTTCGTTCCTGTGTGAGTTATTTCGTTATTAAGAGCTGTTGATAATAAAGCGGGTAGGAATAATACGTGTTTCTTACATTTACGCACTTAAACAAAGCAGTATAAACTATGTTTGACCTTTTACAAATTGGTGATTCGCTGACAGCCGGTGCAACACAAGCTGGCAATATTGCAGGGCAGGGGGAGAATATCCGGTTCTTTGATCTCATCTACATGGGTGGATGGATAATGGTTCCATTGGGGCTGATGTTGCTGCTGACCGTTTACTTTTTTGCAGAAAGAACAATAGCGATCAGGCAGGCAGCCCGCATTGATGATAATTTCATGAACATTATCAAAGATCATATTGTAAGTGGTAATGTGGCTGCTGCAAGAAGCTTTGCCAAGAACACCAATAACCCGGTGGCACGCATCATCGATAAAGGGATTCAGCGCGTTGGCAAACCAATTGAAAGCATTGAAAAAAGCATGGAAAATGTGGCGCAGCTGGAGATGTACAAACTGGAAAAGAATATGGCTGTATTGTCGTTCATTTCAAAAGCAGCACCCATATTTGGTTTCGTGGGTACACTGATCGGTTTGATGCAACTGTTTTCCAATATTCATAGGGCAAATGAAGTTGAGATCGGCGTTATCTCGCAGGGTATTTACACCAAATTGATCACCTCCATCACAGGCCTTGTGATTGGATTGCTGGCATACCTTGCCTATAGCTTCCTTAATACACAAATTGATAAAGCAGCCAATAAGATGGAAGCTGCTACTACCGATTTTGTTGATGTATTGCAGGCGCCTACTAAATAAAACAAAGCTGAATGAGGTTTAGAAAAAAGCATAAGGAAACATCCGAGGTATTTACTGATTCGTTGAATGATATCCTGTTCATTCTGCTGATGTTCTTTTTGATCACTACCACAATGGCAAACCCCAATGTGATAAAGGTGAACAATCCCAGGGGCACAAAGGATACCAAAGCGAAACAGAATATTGTTGTATCAATTGATAAGAATCAGAATTTCTATATTGGCCAAAAACCGGTTGCACCTGCAATGCTGGATAGCTTTATCAGGGAAGAAGTGACCAAAATGAGGAACATTGTAGATACTCCTTCCGTTGTGATCAATGCTGATACTATTTCCTATTATGGAGAAGTGTTCCGCGTAATGCAATCTGCAAAGCGGGCAGGAGCTAAGGTGGTAGCGAATGTGAAATAAGCTATTAGCCGCTAGCTATTAGCCATTAATTATCAGATTTTAGCTCGTATCATCCTGTCTTTATCACTTATATCCTTCTTTAGTTCCGTTATAAATCCATTTTCTTCAAATAATCTTTGCGTTAAGCTGCCAAGACTTTCATTGATCTCTGTATAGATGGATCCATTGGGCTTTAAATGGTTCTTTCCAAAATCTGCAATGGCCTTATAAAATACCAGGGGATCATTATCGGGTACAAATAATGCTTTGGCTGGCTCATATTCCAGCACATTTGCACGCATGCCATACCTTTCTCGCCAGGTGATGTAAGGTGGATTGCTGACAATAATATCAAATGCAGGCAATTTCTCTCTTTCTGTTTCACTAAGGAAATCCATTTGCAGGAAATTCACTTCAACACCCAGGTTCTTTGCATTTTTTTCTGCAATTTCCAGGGCATCCGTGCTTACATCGCAACTCCAGACTTCTGCTTTACCCAATCTTCTTTTTAGTGCAATTGGGATGCAACCGCTTCCGGATCCAATTTCAAGGATTATTAATTCACTGATTGGAAATTTGCATCCGGCAATGATCCATTCTACCAACTCTTCAGTTTCAGGACGAGGGATTAATACATGCTTATCCACAAAGAATCTGAGCCCGCAAAACCAGGCTTCATTTAATACATATTGAATAGGTTCATATTGCAGCAGTCTTTCAAGATAGCCTTTCAATAAATCCTCCTGTTCAGGAGTCAATTCTTTATTTGACTGACTGATCCTGTCTGTTTTTTTAGTTCCTGTCAAATGCTCGATCAGCCAGTCGCTCATTGTAGTGGCTTCCCCTTTTTCATAAAGGATGCCTAATTGACCGGTGCTGTAAATAGTAGCGTCTTTAATAGTCATAGTTAAAATTCTCTGCGGCCCTCAATCCCGATAGCTATCGGGACTCTGTGGTTCTCTGTGGCCTGTTAAACAACAAACTTAATTGATTTACATTTGCGGTTTATGAGTTCCCAGGCATATATGCAACGTTGTATTCAGCTCGCAAAATTGGGGGCTGGTCACGTTGCACCTAATCCAATGGTAGGATCAGTACTGGTTCATGAAGGCAGAATAATAGGGGAAGGATGGCACAAACAATATGGACAGGCACATGCTGAGGTGAATTGCATCGCTTCCGTAAAAGAAGAAGACCGGCATCTGATCTCCAAAAGCACAATGTATGTAACGCTGGAACCCTGCTCACATTACGGTAAAACGCCACCCTGTGCTGATCTTATTATCGAAAATAATATTCCCGTGGTGGTCATCGGCAGTCATGATATTAATATACGGGTTGATGGAAAAGGTATCAAAAAACTGATAATGGCCGGCGTGGATGTGATCATCGGAGTATTACAGGATGAATGCATTGAATTGAATAAGCGCTTCTTCACCTTTCATGGTGAAAACCGTCCCTATATCATATTAAAATGGGCACAAACTGCAGGTGGAATTTTGGGGTTCCAGTCAAATGGACCTGTTCCAGCCGCCTCAAAACGGCTCCTTATCAGTAATGAATATACCAACCGGCTCGTACATCGCTGGCGAAGTGAAGAGGCTTCGATCCTGGTGGGTACTAATACGGCACTGTATGATAACCCTTCGCTTACAACACGGCTCTGGGATGGACCATCTCCGGTGCGACTGCTCATCGATCTAAACCTTCGTTTGCCGCATTCGCTGAAAGCATTTGACCGGAAGGAACGCACCATTATTTTCAATACCCTGAAGCAGGAAGAAGAAGATAATCTTTTGTACTACCAGGTTACGAAAGATGAAAGCCTGGTACACCAGGTATTGAAGGCACTACATCACCTGGAAATTCAAAGTGTGCTGGTGGAAGGTGGCGCACAACTGCTTCAATCCTTTATTGATGAAGGATTGTGGGATGAGATCAGGCGAATTGAGAACAGGGACAAATCATTATTGACAAATACCACCAATGGTTTGAAAGCGCCCGCAATTCCCAATGCAATAAAAGTAGAAGAACAAAAACTGTTTTCAGATACTATCGAAATTTTTAAGCGACCAGTAGAAAATGAATAATTCCGCGGAGAACCTCATGGAGGCACAGTATTATAATACAATTGAAAAGCCGGGCACTGCAGAGTTCAGGGACAGGGGTAGTAAATTTATCGCGATTGCTATGCCCATTACATCCATAGCTGATTTTAAAGAGAAGCTTGCCGCCATCAAAAAGGAACATCCAAAAGCTACTCACCATTGCTTCGCGTACCGGATAGGGCTTAATGGTTCCACTTTTCGGGTAAGCGATGATGGAGAGCCATCCGGTTCAGCAGGAAGGCCCATTCTGGGACAGATTGACAGCAAGAAAGTAACAGATGTACTGGTTGTAGTTGTTAGATATTTTGGAGGCACCTTATTGGGCGTACCAGGTCTTATCAATGCCTATAAAACAGCGTCATCGCTGGCACTACAGGTTACTCCACTGGTGCAGAAACCAGTACTGGTGAATTATCAATTACAATTTGATTATACGCAGATGAATGATATCATGCGGATATTGAAACAGACGGAATGCGCCATACTGGAAGAGGAAATGAATTTATTCTGCTCTCTTAAAATAGGCATCCCATTAGGAAGACTTGATGAAGTGTTATTCCGGCTCAGGGACCGGAAGGGCGAACTTGAACTTAAAAAAATGACCTAAAACACAACTATTTGTTAGTCTGTCCGTTGGACGGGGCAGGTCTGGAAGTTATTTTCGAAGAATTACCTGCATGTAAAAGTGTTCTTACTACAGTTTACACGCAGGAACGTAACCATTTGTCCGAGTTTTCTAAAGAAAAGTTATTTTATTTTTCCTTCCCTCGAAGCCTTTTATATTTTTATTGAGCGATCGATATCCATGAAAAAACTAAAACGCATCCTAGAAAAACCCAACAATATCCTGAAAGACCTCCCGGTATAAATATCGGGATCCAATGATCCGAAAAACCAAACCCGTTTTGAATCCAACCCTGTGAACGAACCAGGCGTACACTTTGGTAAACCTCTTATTGAACCCGTCACATTTTTTTAAACGCCTTGAGAAAGGGCTGCAGAGTAGGCAGCCTTTTTTCCTTTTTAGGCGGCTTGATCTCCGCCATGGTTCATATTCCACCTGCCATGGTTCGCGTCTCACCAGCCGTGGTTCATGTCTCACCTGTCATGGTTTGTGTTCCACCTGCCATGGTTCGCGTCTCACCAGCCATGGTTCGTGTCTCACGAACCATAATAGTTTGTAGGACACAAGCCATTGGGCAGAATGGTTCGTGAGACACGAACCATGGCGGTAGCGGTAATGAAACAGGGCGGTAATGAACTATGCTGATAACCAACCATGGCAGATCATAACCTTCCTACTTCATTGGTTTTGCTACCTGAGCATATTGCGACATAAAATCCACTTTTCCATCTTTATTAAATCTCCATATTTCCTGCAAATACACTGAATCCACCTTTCCCTGCTTTGTTGTGCTGACCTCAGTTCCCCATACACAAACCCAATCTTCATTTTTATCGGTAGCACGAACAGGGAAAAATGCACTAACACGGCTTTCTACTTTGGAGAAAGAATTTCTAAATGCCTGAGCGCCTCCAACAATACTGTCTCTTACATTATGCATGGAACTTCCATCTCTGAAATACATTTCAACTGAATCTGCAAACAGGTTTCCAGAGCTGCTAAAATCTCCATTATCATAGTCTTTCCAAAGTTTGAGAACTGTTTCACTGTATTTAGGCTTACCCATTTCAAATGAAGAAGAGTACTCTGCCGTGTAAGCATAATTTGGTTTTTCTACAGGTGTTTCAGTAGTTGTTGCAGCTGTTTCAGTTTTTTTGTCTGAATTGCAGGCAATCAAAGCAATGGTAATAGAGATCATTGCTACAAACAATAATTTTTGCATACTTAATTTTTTAATGTCAGGAAATAAAGGGGAACGAATCAATTGGTTCCAGGGAGCGGGGGTTGATCCAGGGGCATATAAACTTACTCAATTACTCATCGATGGCTATCATAAAGATTTGCAGGAATCACTAAAGACAGGGTTTGGAGTTCCTGTTCAGTTAATATTTGCGTGAGTGGAGTTGCCACAACTTCTTCCAGTTGTTCTCTTGTTCTTATTCCTGTAACCGCAGATGTAACCGCAGGATTGGCCAATACATAATGGATGGCAGTCTGTGCGGCAGTACGCGCTTTTCCTGAAATGCTTTTAACAGCCTGTTCCATTTCATGTACCTGGTCTGTACTATAATTGAGAAAAGGGGTTGCAGGTTTGCCAGCCAGCAAACCTTTGGCTAATGATCCTCTTGCCAGTACGCCAATTTCGTGATCATGCAAGAGTTGTAAACACGATTCTTCCGGCCTGCGATCCAGTAAACTGTACTGCATCATCACACTTACAATATTGGATCGCTTTACATATTCCCTGATCACGTTGGGGCGAATAGATGATATGCCATAATAACGGATCTTTCCCTGCCTGAGTAATATTTCAAAGGCTTCGATGGCCTCATCTATATTATCTTCAATAGTGCCCCCGTGTAACTGGAAAAGATCAATATAGTCTGTCTGCAATCTTTTTAAACTGTTTTCGGCACATGAAAGAATATACTCTTTGCGGGGATTCCAGTCCCATCCACTGCCATCTGCCCTCCATTGATTGCCTGCCTTGGAAGCAATGATCACCTTATCCCGTTTGCCTTTAAATGCTTTGCCAAGGGTTTCTTCATTTTTACCATGCTGGTAGAGATCGGCCGTATCAAAATAATTAATGCCCAGTTCAAGCGCTTTGTGAAGAAGAGAAATATTTTCGGATTCGTTTTCACCCAGCGACATACATCCAAAGCTTACTTCACTTATTTCCAATGCCGATTTGCCCAATTTGCGTCTTATCATTCTACAAAATTAGATAACTCTAAAATTAATCCATTGAATAGATCACGGCACTATAAGGAGCAAGGTTAACGCGAGCCATGCATTTCCCTTCTTCATTATCTTCACTACAATCCAATGTTTCGGTATCCATCACAAGTTCATTGCCAAATTCCGGATCATATCCTTTCCAGTCACTATTGAACCTGATTTTCCAGAGTCCCTGTTGCGGAAAGGGGACAATGACGTCTTTGAATTGGTGATCTGAAAAGTTTAGGACGATGACTACACTGTCTTTGGGACCTTTCTCTTCCCAACGATGCCAGGCTATAATCTTTTCTTCATTATTGGTATAGAGAATTTCTGTATCCTGCCCGGTTAACCCTTTTGAAAGGCCGGTTGCATTAGTGCGCAGCTTTATCAAATCGCGAAACAAACGGTTTATGCCTTTGAAATCCTTAAATCTGGACCAGTCAAGTGGACTGGTATCGGAAAAATAGCCTCCTTCCAGTAATTCCTGCCCCTGGAAGATCATGGGGATACCAGGGGATG
Organism: uncultured Bacteroidota bacterium; assembly: GCA_946479535.1. The sequence continues at coordinate 1,551 of CAMLGP010000005.1, read as the reverse complement.
TAAGTGTTACAATAGCCCCCAGCACAGATCTTTTCTTTGCAAACCAATTACTGTTGTTTTCCGGAGAAATTTCTTCGGGAACTCTTGATTTACCATTTGCAACTTCATCATGTGATTCTGTATAGATCACCCGCTCAAATGCATCGTCATTATAACGCGCAAGTACGGCAGCTTCCAGTTCCATCAAATTCCGGTCTTCGTCATGCGGAGTTGTAATTACATTTCTGACTGGATGAACAAACGCTGCATCCCATTGTGTGCTGAAACCTTCGCCCCCAATATCTATCGGTTTTGTGATCCAGTCATTACATTTCAGGTCTTCTGCAATGGTGATCTTCCATGGATATTTTTCTTTTATCTCTTTATTGATCCATTGCATCAGGGTCCATCCTTCAGGTATATCTTCTTCAGGCTTTTCTTCACCGTTTACATTGCGTATGTAGGCGATGGCATCCGTGCGCAAGCCATCAACATGATATTCTTCCAGCCACATCAATGCATTGTCACGTATGTATTGTCTTACTTCAGCTCTGCCGTAATCAGGTCTTGAATCTCCCCAGGGAGTTTTCTTTTTCCAGTCCTGGTAAAAATAAATGCCACCTCCACCGTTCTCACTCCATCCATCAAATTGCCAGATATCCAGGTCGCCGGGACCAAAATGATTATATACGATATCCAGAATAACGGCGATGCCCTGGTTATGCGCTTCGTTCACCAGTTTCTTGAATCCCTGTACGCCACCATAGTCTGTTTCAATGGCAAAAGGATGAGAGGGATTATAGCCCCATGATACAGAACCGGGAAATTCTACCAGTGGCATTATTTCAATTGCATTGATGCCTAACTCTTTCAGGTACGGTAATTTTTCAATCACGCCTTCAAAATTGCCCGGTTTGGATGGATCTATTCTATTGAAGGTGCCAACATGCAATTCATAGATCACCAGTTTATTCCAGTTGGGCATTTGAAAAACCTCACTGGACCATTCAAATGCAGGATCGATAATGATGGAGTTGCCAACAGAACTCGTAACCTGTTTTGAATAAGGATCGGTTTTATATAACAGGCCGTGTTCCGTATGCAGTACATATTTATATTGTTGCCCGGCTTTGGCCTCACTGACATTGGTGGCCCAATAGCCATTTCCTTCAGGGACCAGTTCATTGGCATTATCTGTCCAGTTATTGAATTCGCCGGTCACAAATATCTTTTGAGCATGAGGCGCCCATACTCTGAAGAAAACTCCTTTATTGTGGAGAATGCTCCCCATTCCGGAAATGGAAAGTGCAGGAGTAGTTGTCTGCGCGGTGGTCTTAATGGCGGGCATAAGAGGGGTATTTTGTATACTTATTATATTAAAAAAATGTGCCAGATTACAAGACAGGTTATCGGGCGAATCCACCGCTATGGTTTGTGTCTGTGCCATGGTTCATGTCTGATGCCATAGTTCGGGTCTGAAACATGGTTCATGTCTGATGCCATGGTTTGTTTCTCCTGCCATGGTTCGTGTCTCACGAACCATTAACAGGTATGTGGTTCGTGAGACACGAA
>CAMLGP010000004.1 GCA_946479535.1 uncultured Bacteroidota bacterium | reverse complement strand
GTAAAGCACCACGATCATGACATTCCAGCTGATTATCATAATCGGTTGTTTTTGGAGTTATTTTTACCCAGTTGCCATCTTTGTCTTCTCCACCAATTGCAGATCGTAAAGATTTATGCTCTCCAGTTGATTGTCCAAATTCAACTGCCAGTTTCACAAGAAGGTTTTCCATGTCCAGTTTGCCTTTCACCAGGCGTATCTGGTTAACAACAATTTCCGGATGAGTGAAATGTTGCAATAGTGCTACCAGATCGGCAAAGCCTTCATGAAAACCTGCAAGGTCCGGATGTGTTACTTCCATATAGGTAGGATAGATACTATCCAGCAATGCATGGGTGGTTTCATGCGCAACAATATCATGTGAGAGGCAACTATATACTACACCGCCAGGCAGATAAAGACTTGCATCAACAGGCGTGGCATTATAATATCCAAAGAGAAGTGCTTTTCGTTCCGGATCATAATAGGCATTTTGATCACGCAGACCATGCGGGTATACATAAAGTTGTTTAACATAGGCATACCCGAATTTTTTCGTTTTCGGATCAACCATGGGAACGGGGCTCCAGATCACCTTGCGGCCAAGGGCCATCTCAAAATTCCGGATAGTGATCATGATCACTGCATAAACCATTTGTTGGTGGAATTGCGGATTGGTTTCACTGGGAGTCAATCCATCCGATGCAAGCAGATTGGGTTCATTGAGATCAACGGGAAAATAAACAGCATCACTTGCAGGATCATAATCGATCACTTTGATGTACTCTCCGTCAGGGCCTTCACCCAGGTCATCTTCCCACGGTACTTTATAAGTTATCTGGTTGATCTCCGCAGTATCCAGGTCAAGGGAGGTAAGTGGATCAAAAGCATAACCTCTTAACTGGCGGAATGACGGCCTGGCAGAGGAAGCTAATTCCTTCTTTTTCGTATCCTGCTTTTTCATGCAGTAATTTTTGGTTTAATGGAAGAGATGTGGTTTTTCGCAGGCAATGGAAGGTATAGAAAAATAGAGGAATTATTTACTTCATATTTCACTGGAATTGGCGGTGCTTTACTACTAAAGAGAAACAATGCTGTTCATTTCTGGTCTAACAGTCTAACGCATTCAAAGGGATCTTTTGAGGAGAGAATTGAAGGTACGTTTCAGGGAAAGGCAGGACAAGCGTGTTTATACGGTATTTTGAACGAGGTTTTAACGGTATGCGGCAAAGATGTTGAGTCGATCTTATCTTTTACGTTCATATTCCAGTAATACAATCCCACAAGAAAAGGCTTTGCATGTTTTTAGGGAAAGAGATAGTACAGTTTTCAGTTTATCAAAAATGGCTTCTCCCTGCCCTCCAGCATAAGGATAATATAGAAGTGAGAATTCGTCAACAAGATCATATTGGATAAGGGATGATACAAATGAAACGCCACCATATACCATAATATTCTTACCAGCATCCGCTTTAAGCTTCTTAATAGCAATATTCAGATCACCATTAATTATGGAGGTATTTTCCCAGGTATTATCCGTTACCGTATTGGAGAAGACAGCCTTTGGTATTTCAGTGAGTGGTTTACCCAATGGATAATATTCGGCTTCAGGATTGGCAGCCACATCTTTCCAGTAGGGAATAAAACCTTCCGCTGTGTTTCTTCCCAGTAGAATGGTATCCACATCATCCAGGTTGCGGATACAGAAATCAGTTACTTCATTATCCCAGACATCGGGCCCGCCGAATTTGGATTTGACGAAACCGTCAATAGAAATTGTCATTTGTAATTTGATCTTTCTCATAGTTTGATCTTTATTTGTAAAACAAAAGTACTCTCAACATGACAGTTCAATGCTGTGTCAATGCGACTATAACAGGGGTGATTTCCGTAATCTTTCTGTTTTGTTGCATCCCGGTATTTAGTCAGCAATCCATTCAGTTTACACCTACTTCGTATTCACATGTATTTTCAGCACAACCGGCACCTGTATTGCGAATTAAAGAAGGGGATACTGTACATACAACAAGTGTTGATGCAGGAGGATTAGATCAAAGTGGACAGCGTGTTACGGGACGGGGCAATCCATTAACCGGGCCATTTTATGTGGAAGGAGCAGAACCAGGAGATATATTGGCTGTGACACTGACAAATTTATCATTGAACCGGAATTTTGCCACAACATTAAATTCATTAGTTCCCAATATGCTTCCGCTACCGAAGTCCAAAGCAATGAAGATCTGGAAATCAGCCAGACAGCTTCAGTGGCGCCTGGATCTGGATAAAATGGTTGGCACACCAATGGATACCAGCCTGCATTTTGAAAAGTTTTCTGTTCCCCTCCATCCATTTCTAGGCTGTGTAGGTGTAGCTCCTGCGGGTAAACAGATGGCTACTGGTGCTTCCGGTGACTATGGAGGCAACATGGATTTTAGGTATGTAACTACTGGAGCAACAATTTATCTTCCTGTGTCACATATAGGCGCGTTGCTTTATTTGGGTGATGGACATGCAGCACAGGGAGATGGGGAATTGAATGGTGATGCCCTTGAAACCTCCATGAATTTTTCTTTTACAGTCCGCACATTAAAGAAGGCTGAATTTCCTTTAGAAACACCGATGGTGGAGAATGCAGATTATTTAATGTTCTTTGCGGTTAAATCCTCCCTGAATAGATCTGTAAAAGCGGTCACCGTAGCTTTGAGTAACTGGCTGCAGATCAGGTATAAGTTATCAGCAAAGCAGGCAAGCCAGGTGATTGGACCTGCAATACAATATCGGATTCCCAAGATCGCTGCAAATGTATCGGAGGCTGTTGCGTTGATCCCTAAATCTTTACTGAAGCAATTGGAAGATCTTTTAAAACTGGAAAAGAAATAAGATGATGAATGCGGCTTTGTGAAAGGTAAGCAAAGCAATACTCACCGGGCTCTTCTAAATGCCTGAACCCGGCATGGTAGCCGGGCTCAGTGATCTCTCATGTTAAGGACATGTTGTTACTCTTATTTATTGTACCGCTTCCGTTTATTACAGTAATTGTTCAAAGTATCCGCCTATCTCATTTTCTTTATCTATAAACTGCAATTCCAGTATCCAGTGCCTTTGATTACCCGCCGCATCCCGCAAGAAAATATCATCATGATTATCCGGGTGAATATCCAGCTCCAGGCTTTTGGGATCTGCTGGTTGTTCATGAGGGAACTTTCCAACTATATGCCCTGCAATTTCTCCTCCGAATTCCCAGCCAAGGCGTTTTGCTTTTAAAACTGCATAATTAAACAGATCTGAGGCTTTTAATATTGATTGCTGCTGATACCACTCCCTTATTTCGTACCAGGCCTCTTCAACATCCTTTTTTAGCTTTAGCTTTTCAGGATTGTTTCCCAATACATAAGTTCTGCCAATATCAGCCTCGTAACCATCTACTATTGGCCCCAGATCAATAAACAGGATATCATCCTTATCTATAATACGGTTAGGTGGGTTATCAGGGTAAATTGCTAAAGTATTTTTCCCACTTCTTACAATTTTCTTATGCCAGTGGTTTTTGATTCCGAATCTTTTTGATGCCAGGTCGCAAACCTCGGAATTCAGCTCTTCTTCTGACTTCCCGGCTGTAATCAAGTTACTTTCTTCAATTGCGTGGAAGAACTCAATGGAGGTATTTTGTGCATGTAGCAGTTTTTCTTTTGTCACACTGACTCATTTATCCCAAAGTAAATGAGCCATTCTGGAAAAAAAGTTAATGTAGATTAACTCTGCCCAGTTTTTTCTTTAAGGAACTGAAAAATTGAGGGGTAACACCAAGGTAGGAGGCAATGTCTTTTTGAGAGAATCTCTTTTCTGCGTATGGTTTTTTCCTCACAAACAGGAGGTAACGTTCTTCGGCTGAAGCGGATAAGGTCTGGTTTATTTGTTCACGTTGGGTAATGTAGGCATTTTGAAAAAGTATCCGGAAAAAACGTTCGAATTTGGGATTTTTTTGATAAAGCAGTTCCAGATCTGTTTTGCTTATTTGTAAAATGTCTGTGTCCTCGATGGCCCTGATATTTGATTTTGAAGGGGTCTGAGTTAAAAGACTGTACAGGTCATCTGCCCACCATTCTTCAATGGAGAAATCAATAATATGCTCAAGGCCATTTTCATCCTGGTAATATGTTTTGAGGCAACCGCGGGTCACAAAAGATTCATATTTACAAATCTCACCTTCCCGCAATAAAAATTCTCCAGTTGGCAAAGACCTGGATTTTAACAGGGAAGTAAAATGATCTATTTCCTCCTGGGTTAAAGAAATATGTCTTGAAATGCTGGAGATCAAAAGATCAAAGCTCATAGTACAATAAGTTCTGAGTTTAAATCGATCCCCAAATTAATTAATAACTGATCTAAAAAGAACAGCTTTTTCTAAGCAACTTTATTACATTCAAATTTTCTTCTTCAGATTCACTTTCTGGTATGGTAAGACAGTATTTTGACGGTCAGAAGGGACCAGGCTGGCTGATGAAGTGGCTGATGATCAGCTGAAAAAATGGATGTTCAATGTTTATAACGAGGACAATCTTCCGCCATCCACCCGCACCATTGCGGCTTGTACAAATGCTGCCTCGTCTGAAGCCAGGTACGCAATAGCATCAGCAATATCTTCTGGTTTTCCTACCGAGTTGATATCAATTTTTTCAATACCTGCCTTGACATTTGGATTATCCCAAAGCATTGGTGTATCAATTGCCCCAGGTAATATTGCATTTACCCGAATGCCTTTTGATTTTCCTTCAATTGAAGCTGATCGGGTCAAAGATAATAATGCGGCTTTCGCGGCTGCATAACAGGCCACCATGGGAGTTGTTTCTATTGCGTGAATACTGGAAATATTTACAATAGATCCGCCACTTACCATTTTCAGAAAGGCATGTTTTATAAAAAGGAATGCTCCTAAAAGATCAACACTGAGAACGTGATTCCAGTCATCCACTGTCTGTTCTTCAATTTTCTTAAATATCATTAATCCTGCATTATTAACTACGATATCTAATCTGCCAAATTTATCGATTGCACCATTGACTGTTTCCTCAACAGGATTTTCCTTACTTACATCACATTGTGTTGTCCAGATATTTTTTGCCCCGGTCTTTTTTAAAGTTTCAGCTGCCTTGTTTAACCCATCCAGATTAATGTCTGCCAGTACCAGGTTGGCTCCTTCCTGACCAAATTTTTTTGCGGTAGCCAAACCAATGCCGGGTGATACAAAGAAAATGCCATCATAGGCAAGGTCAGTAACCGCTATCATCTTAGAATTCAGTTGTATGTTTTTACTTTATGATATGGAACTGTTATCACCTAAATGTTCTGAATATCTGATCCTATAAGTCCCGTTTAGAGGTGATTTTTCACATCGGCAGGAGAAATCGTTAATGGTCGGGGTATTGCAGCTGCAGTTACATTGGGCGCTCAAGGAGTGTAATTGTTTCCATTTCCTTTGCAGACGCCAGATCCGGCAATATGAGAGTAAAAGTTGAGCCTTCACCTGGTTTTGAAGTGGCATATATAAACCCTTCATGATTTTCCATGATCTTTTTGCACATGGCCAATCCTATTCCGGTTCCAGCATATTCTGTTCTGCCATGTAATCGCTGAAAAATATTAAATATCTGAATAGCGTGTTCCTGCTGGAACCCGATGCCATTATCGCTAAAATCAATTTTGAGGTAACTTATTGCGGGGTTTAATTTGTGATGGAGAACTTCTGCTTTTCCTAGTTTTTTAAAATCTACATTTACTACAAGTGGTTCATCTTTTTTGGAAAACTTGAGGGCATTTGAAATCAGGTTACTGAAAAGTTGGCTTATCTGAACAGGTATGGCTTTTATAACCGGTAGTTGTTTGCCAACTACAATTTTGCAGTTTTTTTCCTCTATTAGCAATTCATAATCAGTCTGAACTTCCTTTAAAATTGTATTCAGATCAACCAGTTCAAACCGGTGATGGTGGCTTGACAATTGAGAAATGCTCAATACATCCCTAATCAATGTGAGCATACGTGCTGAGGCGTGATCTATTTTTTTGATATAAGATTTAGCTCGGGGATCAACATCGGGTGAAAGGGTTCTCTCAAGCATTTCAATGAAGATGCTGATCTTTCGTGCTGGTTCCTGCAGGTCATGAGAAGTGATATAAGCAAACTGTGATAACTCCGCATTCTTTCTTTCCAGGGTTGCGGTCCGCTCTTTTACAATGTCCTCAATTTTTTGCCTCGCTAAAACCTGTGGAGTAACGTCGATAGAAATGGCCAATACTCCAAGAATATCGCCGGTTGAATCCCGGTACGGCTCATACACAAAGTTCTGGTACACCGTTTCCTGACTGCCATTGCGAAGAAGATTTACCGGCCGTTCATTGGCAACAAAAGGAATACCTGTTGCAAAAACATTGTCTAAAAGGGATTCAAGGCCCTGGTCACGTGCTTCAGGCAGCCCTTCAAATATGGGGCGGTTCAACACAACCTCTGCAGGTTTCCCCCATAGTTCCAGCATCATATCATTGGCAATCTCAACAGTATGATAGGGCCCAAGCAGGATGCACATGGCAACAGGAGCCTGTTTTACCATTTGCCGGAAATTATGCTCACTTTGCTCAAGCTCCATTTTGGCCTTGTTGAGATCCGTGACATCAGCGGCAGTATTCATAATACCATAGACCTTTCCATCACTGTCAAATAGTGGGGTAAAGCTGTAATTAAAGAAAAAGCTGTCAAGCTTTCCATCCATTACAAGGTCTACTCTCTGATTTCTTGCATGGAAGGGTTGGCCTGTTCTAAAAACATTATAGAGTTGTGGATATATCTGCTGACTTGCCAGCTCTGGAAGCACTTCCATATAGGTTTTGCCAATGAGATTATGATTACCCTTGCCCCACACATCAATAATTGCCTGGTTAAGCATGGTGATCCGGAATTCAGGTCCTTCATAAACTCCAATGGGAAAAGGAGCACTTTCAACCAGTGAACGGATCTTATTTTCACTCTCCTCCAATTTTTGGCGGGTGGTCACTTCTTTGGTTACGTCCACAGCAACCACCATAACACCTGAAATGATACCATCCCCTTCATGCAAAGCTTCATATACAAAGTGCACGTAAGCAATTTCAGTACTTCCATTCCTGTAAAGGGTAACTTTTGCCGCATTATCCGTATAGGTTTCACCTGTTTGAAAAACATTTTGTAAAAGTTTTTCAAACCCCTCTTTACCTGCTTCAACAAGTTCATCAAACACTGGTTTGCCCATCATCTGTTCTCTAGATTTGCCCCATAGTTCAAACATGCGGTCATTGGCAATTTCTACTATATGCCGGGCGCCCTTGAGAATACACATAGCTACCGGAGCCTGAAGGATGATATTTCGCAAATTAGATTCACTGAGTACCAATGCAGCCTGGGTTTCATTCAAACGCTGGATTGTCTGTACCTTTTTGGTAGTTTCATGACAAACAACCAGTACACCGCAGATATCACCCAACTCATCATGGACAGCGCTATAGCTGAAAGTCCAGTAAACGTCTTCAATTTTACCATTCCGGAAAATTGGAACTAACTGATCTTCCAGGAAAAAAGATTCGCCTGTAGTTTTTACCTGAAGTATTAACGGATAGATAATGTCCCATATCTCAGGCCAGCATTCATGCGCAGTTTGTCCGAGTGCTGTTGGATGTTTGCCATCTTCACCCAGGCTGGGACGATAGGCATCATTATAGAACTGCGTCATTTCTTTGCCCCACCAGAGAAACATAGGGAAGCCGGAATGCAGAATTATGCCCACGGTTGTCTTAAGAGAAGGCGGCCATGTTTCAATATCACCTACAGGAGTATTGGACCAATTATAGTTTCTGACCAGTTCACCCAACTCTCCTCCACCTTCCAGAAATGAATAACTTTTAATTGATTTGATCACTTCCATAAACCTTTTCTAAGCGCTCATTTATAAAGAATTCATTCAGCATCTTCTCCCAGGCTGAATATTTATCCGGTTTGGTAATAAAATGAATGGCGCCGAGTGCCTTCATATCATCAATAGTGGTTTTGTCAGAACTGGTGCTCAGGATAATCACTGGAATTTTTTGCAGTTTATTATCAGCTTTGATAGCCTCCATGAACTGCTGGCCATTCATTAATGGCATATTGAGATCAAGAAAGATCAGGTCCGGATGTGTTGAAGCGTTTTGCAAGGCCATTAAAGCTTCCTGGCCATTGGTAGCAACAGCCAGGGTAATGGCGGGCCAGGCGGCCTCAACTATAGAAATAAAGATTTCGCGGTCATCTTCATCGTCATCGATGAGCATTAGCTTCTGGATCATTGGTATCAATTCAGGTGTTTGGGGGCATTCCTAGGTTAGGGCGCTGAGGATTAAGTGTGATTAACCTTATCATTGAAGGTAGGATTTTTTTTAGCGAATGAGATCGGGGACAGGAAAGCTTTTATCAATAAATTGAGAAATCCATGGTATACCCTGATAAATTAAATACTTCTATGTCTCTTAGGATCATTAGTGACCCCCTGGGGGCTATTTTTTCGGAGCTTCTTTCCTCTTATTACATTAAATTAAAAAGCGGACTGCCTTGATAATTAAGGGCAGTCCGCTTTTTATCGGTTGTTAATAGTTAATCAGCTATGGGTTGGCCAATCCATAACCGTTTGTGATCTTCCCTTTTGACTTGCTAATGGTCTCAAAAGGAATTGGCCAGTAATACCTGGGTGGATCACCAGCTGATGTGGTTCCGGAAAGTGTATTTCTATCATAGCTGGTGGCATAAGTAACAATATCAACACCCCAATTAGTTCTGATATAACCGGCAGCCTGGAGTGCAGTAGCTTCTGCACCTGCGGGATCAATGTAGTTGAACAGTCCTTTGATGGCTATGTTATGATCTGTTCCTACTACTTTACTCTTTATGGCGTCGATAGTAATGTAATTGAATTGACCTCTCCAGCCTGGGTAAAGCGCAGGATTGGTAGAGTCCGGAGTATCATACGTTAAAGGATTGGCCAGGTTAACTTTTTTTGTCCAGATATATTTTGGTATTGTATTGCCATTGGCGAAAGTGTGATATCCCTGGTTCCTGAGGTCATCGATCATAGTAGTCATCTCTGTGCGTAATGTTATTGCTCTTTCCGAGAATTTACCAGAGCGAATAAGGTCCCAGCGGCGAGTTCCTTCTCCCAGCAATTCCAGTTTGCGTTCCTGTGCAATAGCATCTTTTAGGGGATCACCTGTCAATGCACCATAATTGTGACTGGCATTGCCAAAAGCTCTTTGACGAACCTGGTTTAAAAGAGTAACAGCATCGCCAGTTTCTCCCAATTCAGCTTTTACCTCAGCAAGCATCAGTATTACATCTGCCATTCTCAAAACCGGCCAGTTAATACCGGAGTTCCTCTGTGCTGCAAAATAAGGCGGGCTCATTCTGTTCTCATCCCATTTATTACTTGCCAAACCACCGGACACCTTGTTACCGGGAACAAAGGAAATGATCTTTTCATTGCCATCCCCATTACTTCCGGTTACGCAAACACTAACATCCCTTCTTTTATCTCCATTTTCATAATCGCCATAATACACGGTTGGGAAAATGCGGATAGCTGAAAAAGATTTTGCAGGAGCAGCGTTGGAGCTGCCGCCATCTGATGGACGACCGAACGCATAGGGATACTCACTGGTGGTGGCCTGGGTTCCGCCCTGTATATTACCCACTTCAAACAAGGACTCAGGACTTACCTGCAGATCTTCAAAATACTGGAAATGCCGCTGGAAGGGATTGTTTGCATAAGCTCTTCCATCTGTTGTAATTAATAAAGCCGTTCCTTTATTATCAATAGCCGCCTGCAGGTATTGTTTGGCTGTTTTATAATACTCAAGGTAATCCTGGCGGCGGGCATATACAGCACTGAACTTTTCTGAACCTTTTTTGTCAAACTTTACAGTTCCGTAAAGATCACCCACATCAGTGCGTATTGTTTGCCATCCACCGGAATAAAGCGCCATCTCGCCTATTAAGGCATTGGCAAATGTTCTCGAAAAGCGTTCCGCTGTTATTCCTGATTGACCTAAATTATACATGAGAGGCTCTGCAGCTTTAACTGACGCTATCAGGCTATCATAAATGGCAAACCGGGAATTCAATGAATAATCTTCAACATAATTATTCTCATAGCCATAAGGAACATCTCCGAAATGTTTGATCAGATCAAAATAACAAAGTGCTCTCATGGTTATAGCTTCACCATATAATTGCGTCCAGTCATTTGCCTTGTTTGCAGCAACAGCGCTCTTGTAATCATCTTTTGCTGCAATAAGACCTGCAACTTTAGCAGCACGAGCCAGAGTATTATATAAGTTATTAAAACCACCGGCTACGGCATCAATGGGTAGCTGGTCAGCCCGGCCTATACCGTTGGCGTTATTGCTGGAATTTTCTTCCGGATAGGTCTCAGCATCTGAGCCAATAGGATCATTCCAGCGGTATGTTCCCATAATACAGTTCTGACGATAATTGGCGTAACCCCATGAAAGCGTTTTGAACGTTTCAGAAGGAGTGGAGGTAACAAAACCATCATCCACATTGGAGGGAGATGTAGGATTCAAATAATCCTTTTTGCATTGTGTAAATCCGATACACAAGGCAACTGCAGTTATATAATAAATTAATCTTCTCATAATATTTTGTTTATACATTTTTATAAGCTAAGATTTAGGCCAACAACAAAAGACCTTGCGCGAGGGTAGGTGCCGAAATCCAGACCTGTGGTTGGATAAACGGCCCTGTTATGCGCCGGACTGGTATTTACTTCCGGATCAAGCCCGGTATAATTGGTAACTGTAAATACGTTGTAAATGCTGCCATATATTCGAAGATTATTTATATGTGCTTTTGAAATAATAGATTTGGGCAAAGTATAACCGAGGTTCAGAGTATTTAACCGCAGGAACGAACCGTTCTCAATAGCAATTGATGAAACGCCGTCCACTTCCTGGTAAGAAAATGGCAGGGTAGCATTAGCGTTAGCTGCGTTTAACTGATCTGGAGTGGTCAGCCTCACCAGTTGTCCGTTAACAACATCATAGATCTTGTAAGCCGTAGATTGTATGGCTAGTTTATTTTCATATACACCTGCTTCTTTAGGACCAAATAGGGAAGCCAGTTTGTTTGCATTATAAATATCATTACCATAGCTCCAGTTAAAGTAAAGACCGAGGTCAATTCCTTTAAACGTTGCATTCAAAAAGAAACCACCGGTATGTTTGGGGTTGGTATTACCAATGATGGAAACATCCTGGTCATCGATGATACCATCTCCATTCAGGTCTTTATACTTTGGCATTCCCGGATAGGCACGCTGGGTAGATGGCCGGTCTGCAGCAGTAAGGCCGTGCACAACTGCCATCCATGCTCCAAGGTCTGCAATGCCTTTTCTTAATGTATACTTTCCACCACTGTAATCAAAATCAGCAGTTGTATAAAAACCATCATAGGTTAATCCGCGAACCAATCCAACCGGCTGGCCCTGTTTCAGGATATAATCCTGGGTTGGATAAGATGCGATGCCTCCCCAGTCTGCTCCATACAATCCGGTAACATTTGGAGCCAGTTCATCTACATTTGTTTTATTGAAGTTGATATTACCTCCCGCGCTAACTCTCCAGTCTTTATTTTCGAATACTGTTCCAGACAAAGAAACTTCCACTCCTTTGTTACTTGTTTGCCCGATATTGGCATAGGTTGCAGTAAAGCCGGTGATACCGGGAATACTGGTCAGCATTAAAAGGTCTTTGGTAGTATTATGATATACGTCCACTGTTCCAGAAAGACGGCCCTTGAATAAAGTAAAATCCAGTCCCAGATCTCGTGTTACAGTTGTTTCCCATTTCAGATCTGTATTGGCCAGTGTTGAAGAAGCCAGATCGTAAGCAGACTGACGTGTGTGATTAATGGAATATTGAAATCTTTGATCGGTTACTGATGACCAGGCCTGTGACCAGAGATTTGAACTGATCCCATCATTACCCACTTCACCATAAGAAGCCCGAAGCTTTAAATCATCCAGCCAGGAAATGTTTTTCATAAATGATTCTTCGGTTACTTTCCAGGCAACAGCACCCGCTGGAAAATATCCCCACTGATGACTGGGTGCAAATTTGGAAGAACCATCTGCGCGGAATGTTGCAGTAAATAAATATTTATCAAACAAAGAATAATTTGCCCGGCCGAAATAAGAAACAAGACGGTTGGCAGTGCTTACACTTGAAGAGAAAGTAGCTGTACCTCTTGTCTGATCATATTGGTTGATCTGGGCAAACGCCGTCTGCTTGGTAAAATTTGCAGGAAAGCGATTGGCCTGGATGGCAATCCCTGTTCCACCTGAGTTGGAAACTTCCTGGCCTGCCAAAACATTTAATATACCAGTTTTACCAAAATCATATTCGTAGTTCAACGTGTTGGTCCAGCGCAATCCCCAGTTGTCATTTTTGCGGTAATCAACTGCACCAGCAAAAAGTTTTGTATTGGTGGCGTCATCAACATAATCATTATATACGGCTCCTGACCAGTATTTATTTTGCCCCCATGTTCTGTTCAGACTGAAATCAGTATGATAAGTTAAGCTCTTGATGATATTCCAGTTCAATGATGCTATGCCTCTGAGTAACTGACTAATGATAAGCGGTTCAAAATCTCCGATACGGGCAGCAGGGCTATGCGTATCCCACATTGAATTTTTACCATATTGTTCAATATTGCCAGTTCTAAGCGCATTCAGATCGCCCAGAATATGATTGGTTGCAATGGGACGGAAACGATAAGAAGTAGAGAGGATTGATCCGCTTCCGTTTGTTACACCTTCATCTCCCATGGTTTTGGTATCTGTATACCGGGTATCGATGCTGAATGTAACATTGTCAAACAGTTTTTGAATAAGCTTGAAAGATACATTCCCGCGTTTCAGAAAGGAATTGATCTTCATCCCCTGGTCGTCTGTCCAGTTGGTTGTAAACAGGATCTTGGTTTTATCGGTACCCCCTGTTACACTCAGATCATGATTCATGGTTTCTGAACCGTTATATACCAGCCTTTGCATATCGTCTGAAGGGAGATTCCTGTAACTTTCAATGCCACCTGCATTATTGCCTAAATTGGCGCCAAGTCCATATAATTTCTCGAAAGGTGTTTGATAGGCTGTGCCATTTGCAGCAGCATTAGACCATACATACACTAAATAATCATAAGGCTTCAGTGCATCCAGGTATTTTGTAGGCCTGTTGAATTTTTCATATCCATTATAGCTTATAGTGGTTCTTCCTGCTACAGGTCCTTTTGTGGTAACAAGCACAACGCCGTTTGCACCTCTTGCTCCGTAAATGGCTGTAGAGGAAGCATCTTTCAGCACGTCAATACTTTTTACCATATCTGCAGGGATATCATTCAATGATCCCGGAATTCCATCAATAAGGATCAGTGGCTGGTTACTTTGAGAAATTGAACCTCCGCCCCGTACCCTGATGGAAATGTCTGCGTTTGGGCGACCGTCCTGCGAAACAATATTCACCCCTGCCAGTTTACCCTGCATAGCCTGCGCTATATTGGTAACGGGTGTGGCGGCAATATTTTTTCCGCTGATAGAGGATACAGCACCTGTGAGATCTCTTTTTTTCACCGTACCATAGCCGATCACTACAACTTCATTTAAACTGTTATCGGTGGTTTGTAAGGAAACGGTCAGTTGTGTTTGGCCATTGACTTTAATTTCTTTGGTAGTATATCCTACAAAAGAAATAGCCAGGGTGGCATTGCGACTGGAAACACCAAGTGAAAAACTTCCATCATCTTTTGTAACCGTTGTGACTGAACCGCCTTTTTCACTAACGGTAGCTCCGGCGAGTGGTTCTCCAGTGGCCTGGGTTACTTTGCCCTCAACATTGAAGGTTGTCTGGGCGTTTGAAACATAAAAACCTGTAAGTAAACTCAAAAGAAGGAATAAGTTCAATGTGCGTTTTTGCACAACTTTCCATGCAGCAATTAGTAGAAAACTGTCTTTAGGGAAAAACAGCTTCCGTTTGGCAAGCAGTACCATATTTATTGTTTTTATTTAATACTTGTATCCAGACAATTGTTTAGAACCAATCATTGTTCAATACAGAAAAACGTTAAACTCTTTGACCAGAAGAGTCCTTAGAGTAATCATAGATTAATACAACCACGCATTTAAAGCTGAATTGGTTTCTTAATTATACAAGCTGAGCTGGTATTTGCGGTGTCACCTGGTTTTCCGTCCAAAAACGGTGGTGAATAATTACAAAATACCCGAATTGAAGGTAGCTTCTTAGCCTGAAAAACAGGGTTTACACCTATATAATATTTACGCAATCGATCCCGGAGATCAGTCCCGGGAACAATGGCATTTTATTTAAGCATCTAATTGAGTTTCAGTATTGAATTTTCGAATTTTTCGGATTTAAATACTGTAGGAATTTATGACAAACCCATTCAATGCTAAGGCTAATAATTATCAATCCACCTTTCTCAATTTCAACAACCACATTTGATTAGTGATTGAGGCAAATAAAGCTTCCCGAAATGGTGCGATAATTTTTTTCATAAATTACAGCACTATCAATCCTTCAAATGAAAAAGATCCTGATTATTCTTCTTGTTGCAAATATTGCTGTTATTTCTGCATGTGCGCAACAAGGCAGGGATATAGCTGTAATAGGTTACTTCTCAGGTCCGGCATCTGCCCTTGAAAGTTTCCCCATACAGAAACTTACCCATCTTAATTTCAGCTTTGTTCATTTAAAAGGAGGAAAATTGAATGTAGACCGGGCAGCAGATAGTGCATGCATTCAAAAAATGGTAGCGTTCAAACAGAAATATCCTTCACTTAAAATTATTTTGTCGCTCGGTGGATGGGGAGGATGTAAAGATTGTTCAACTGTATTTGCAACTGAAAAGGGAAGGGGAGTTTTTGCCAAATCAGTAAAAGAGGCAATGCAATATTTCAAAACTGATGGGATTGATCTGGATTGGGAATACCCAGCCATCTCAGGTTATCCGGGGCATGAATATATGCCTGCCGACAGGCAGAATTTTACTGCCCTTGTAAAGTCGCTTAGAAAAGAATTGGGGTCAAAATATGAGATCAGTTTTGCGGCGGGTGGTTCTGATCATTTTATTGACTCATCAATAGAATGGAAAGCAGTAATGAGAATAGTTGACAAGGTAAATGTGATGAGCTATGATCTGGTACATGGAAATAGCCAGGTGAGCGGGCACCATACTCCGCTATATTCTACCCCACAGCAAAAAGAATCGGGTGACAATGCAGTGATGAGGCTGATCCAGATTGGTGTTCCTGCTAAAAAAATTATTTTAGGTGCTGCATTCTATGCCCGCATGTTTGAGGTTAGCGATACCATTGACCATGGTCTATATCGCCCTGCACATTTTTATCATGGAATATCGTATTCACGTCTTTATGATACGCTGACTATTGCAAATGGGTTTGTTCAATACTGGGATCCGGTTGCAAATGCCCCTTACGCTTTCAATGCCCAAAGAAAGCTCCAGGTTACTTATGATGATAGCCTGTCCATAGCCCGAAAGACAGAATATGTGTTTTCAAAGGGGTTGGGAGGTATTATGTTCTGGCAGCTGATTGATGATAGGCCTGATGGAGGGTTGCTGGATGTGATGGATAAGACAAGGGCTTCATTAAAGGATCGTTAAGCAATATCTGAATTTGAATGGTAAATTTTTATGGGAGAAATCAAAAACTTTAGGTCCCTGCTTCAATCTGTGATCCTGCACTGGCAGCATTCTGCAAAAGCGTATGCAGAGTACATGGGAAATGGTAAAAGGTTCCGTTACGCTGAAATGCTGAAGGTTCACAATTCAGCCGTTAAGGATCTGCTTATGAATTATATTGATCTTATTCCGGGAGACTTTCAGGAGGATGTTACGGAGATCATTGAACATTATACTATATGGACTGCCAAATGGGATGAATTGAAAAGTAAATTGAATCCTGCTCCGGATGATGAATTTGTATTTGAAAATGATCATCGATTTCCTAAAATGGCTGCTCAAAGACTTGAAGCGGCTTACCATGTAAACACACAATAAATTCACGTGGAAGGTCCTTAGTTATAGGAGTATTAACCCCTTTTCTTCATACTGCTCTCAGGTAATTGCCATTAAGCTCCCGGAATCTGTCTGTGATAGTTTTCATTTTTTGTTTTCTATTTTCATCGTCAGCTGAAAGTAAAAGTATATTCATCCATTTCTCGTGAACCTGTTTATCAGATTTAAAGCTGCGGATTGCTGCCAGTCTCGCATCATGCGCAAACTGGTCCCGGTGCTCCGCCGCCATTGGAGTTTGCCATATTTTTTCAAGCAGATCAAAGGTATTATTGATGCAATCATCCCCTTCAAAATAATCTACGTTCAAATTTTCCTTCATGGACAGAATACTGGCGATAATATAAAAGCAGGTTCCGGCTGCTAATGCATAATTCTTCTTATTAATAAATGACTCTGCATCTTTGACCATCTTGCGAGAAGTGCTTGTGAAAAGTGCAAGAAATTTTTTAGTAAGCTCAAATTCAGGGTCACGTAATAACTCCAGGAGATCAGTAAGAGATGAATCTGTACAGGGTAACTGATATTGGGCATTGGTAAGACCGGGGAATAAATTCAGTTCTTTTCTGATGGCGAATAACATTGCAACACTATGATTGCAAAACCCGGAACGGGGGCGATCCTCACAATTGCAGGAGGAGCGATCAATGGTAAGTTCCGTCAGATGGATGTGAATTGTATATCTGCCAATTTTGCTTTTGGCAGTCCATACTATCTTGGCTTTTTTGAGTTCAACTATTTGACCTTTAAGGTACATCTCCCGGGCTTTGACTATTTTGGCCGGCCTGAAATGATCTTCAAAATTAAGCAGGGTCCTCATACGGATTTGGTTTGGTGGATGGGGTCAATAATTCAGACAAAATAGAGAAAATATGGCTTTAATGCAAGTGTGAAGAAGCTAAATAAGGTTGAAAGTCTTTCCCACAAATGAGGGAGATATTTGTATGATCGTAAAGATACTAGGCGTTCAAAGTGACACAATGATTATATTTGCCAGCTTTTAAACCATCATATGAGAAAACTAACCACAACTCTTTTCTTTTCATTTTTTTTTGCTACCACATTTTCACAAAAGAACATTCTGCCGGGATATATTGTTTTGCTTTCAAAAGATACGGTATGGGGTTCAATAGATTACAGGAACTGGGAAAAGAACCCTAAGCAGATCAGGTTTTCATCATCATCTTCTGAATTACGAACTTATGGTATTGATGATATCGAAGCCTTTGGAGTTACGGGAAGAGATTATTACAGAAAAGCCACTGTGAAGATGGATGATAACCCTATACGAATCTCTGACGTTTCAATATATAGTGAAGAACTTGTTCATGAACAAAAAGTGTTTCTGAGAATATTAACCGAAGGTAAGGAGCTTACATTGTATGAATATGTAAATTTTAAACCACATTATTTAATAGCAAGGTCAGGAGGCCCAGTTCAAGAACTTTCTTATAAACTCATAAAAAATGATCAGACCAGTACCATCGCTACTCATAACGATTTCAGAGTGCAGTTGAAAAAACTGGTATCATCTGGCGGAAATTTAAGTGTGGAGCAATCCTTAGCCATTGACAAATTGGATTATAAAGAAAAGGACCTTGTTAAGTATGTTTCGCAGATAAATGGTTCAATTTCTGATAAGATCAATTTTGCGGGTAATAAAAAACAAAAACCAAGGCTATTTGCAGGAGGAGGTGTTGTGGTTCCCAATTTTAGCTTTAAAACAAATGATGCAAGATTGACATCAATTGATTACAAAAACAAATTTTCTTATATCATTACAGGCGGGGTAGATTTTTTTGCTTCCAGAAATCTTCAGCATTTATTTGTGCGGTGTGAGCTATCACTAAGCACTTTCCAAACCGGTGGAACAGGAGTGTCTGAGAATACAACTTCTCCTACCACTCAAAGTAATACCTATGCGCTTAAACAATTCAATATAACGCCAGCGATCTATATCAATGATTATTTTTTACCCTTAAAAAAAGTCAAAGTAGCCGCAGGCGTTGGTATTGCATATAATTTGAGCAGCTATCCAACACAATTATTTACTTCAGTTAACAGTCTGACTGGAAATGTAACAAAAGATGAGAATTATCACCCATTGGAAAAAAGCTGGCTTGGCTTTTATGGCAGGCTTGGAGCTACATTTTCCTCGAAACTTGATATTGCAATTACTGGTAAGATTGACGGTTCCTTTATGGATCTTTCATTCGCAGGTACGAAAGGTATTCCAATTTCCTTCCAGGTGCTTTATCTGTTTAAATAGGAACGGGTTATTATTATTTCCGTTCAAAACCTGGCTGCGAGATCATTTGAAAATTTTTTAACCTCCTTTATTACCGTACAAGAGCAAGCGTTTAAATGCATAAATAGCAGGGAACGCTTTAAACTCCTTTCGGATCCGGGATTTGAATTCAGTGATGAAGATTTTTGGCTGGCTTGCTTCCAGTCTTTCCAGGTAAGGTATAAGTGCCGAACCGGAGATAAAATCAAACAGCGTTTGCTCGTTATCAGCGATGATTGGATATACTTTTTGAATGACCTGGAGATTCTGCAAGCCATTCTCAAAAAGAATTTGTGCATAATGATCTATGCTTAGCATGGGTGTTTCCCTTTTAAAACCGTGCAGATAATCAGAATACGGTTTTTCCTGTGCCAGTTCTAATAATAATTTATTAAGCAGATTATCATTCTGCATTGGCATTTGTACGGCAAACTGGCCGCTATGGCTGAGAAGAGAAATTAATTGAGGAAACAGTATAGGATGGTTATCAGACCACTGTAATGCAGCGTTGCTAAAGATCAGGTCCCATTGCTGGTTGGAGTTGGAAGCAATGAATTCCTCAACGGTAGCTTGTTTAATGGTGAAGTAATTACTTTCAAAACATTAGCTTTTTTCAATCATTTGAGGAGAATGGT
>CAMLGP010000003.1 GCA_946479535.1 uncultured Bacteroidota bacterium | reverse complement strand
GGTCAACACCACCATTGAACCCGGTTTCAACAGCAGATCCAAAAGAAACGATGGATGGTTCTGAGGAACGGTAATTAAATAAAGGAACTCCATCAATAACATATAAAGGAGTACCGCCTCCACGAATGCTAACATTCAACCGGCCACCGGGCTGTGCACTAACCAGGTTCAGGTTAAGACCAGCAGCCCTGCCCTGTAATAAATTATTAACGGACACATTCGCTGATTTTGGAATATTATCCGTTTTCAATGAAATGACTGATCCTGTGATCTCTTTTTTCTGAAGTGTACCGTAACCAACTACCACTACCTCGTTGAGGTCCGTCACTGAAGAGCTCATGGTTACGTTTAATGTGTTAGAAGTACGCACTCTTTCTTCAAATTCACCAAAGCCAACTGAAGAGAAAACCAGCACATCACCCTGTGCTGCATTAATACTGTAATCGCCGTTTTCATTAGTACTGGTTGCAGTTGTTTTACCCTTCACGGAGACCGTTACACCCTGCAGGGGTTTGCTCCCCGCATCGAGTACCCGGCCCGTGATGGTTTTTTGCTGGGCCAGTACGCTAAAGCTTATCATACTGGCTAGTAATACCAGAGCCACCTGGCGCAATCGTTGAATCATTTTCATTTTAGCAGTTTTTGTTTTGTTCGCAAATAAACCCACCTGGTTTATTAAGATTCCAAATCTAATTTTGTTGCTGCTCAATGACTTATCCGTATGTTCTAAACTTTGTTTCTATCAGACTAAAATGAATTTGGATGACTTAAGAAGCAGCAGGATTCAAGTATCTTTATTCAATTAGTAGCGGTTACTTTTAATTCTTGCCATTCTTTCATGAATTTGCCATTACGACATTTAGTGAGTTGTGTCCTTCTTACATTTCAATTACTGCAGAGTTCTGCGCAGGCGCCGCCTCTTAAGTTTAAACATATCAGTACCGAACAGGGACTTTCCAATAGTACCATTGAATCCATTTACCAGGATAAGCGAGGATTCATCTGGTTTGGAACCCGCGACGGGTTAAACCGGTTTGACGGATACCAGATGGTAGTGTACCGATATAATTCCCGGGACAGCTCAAGTATCAGCGATAATTTTATACGATATATATATGAAGACCGCCATCAGACACTCTGGATTGGTACCATTAATGGTCTTAACCGGTTTGATGTGGCTAAAAATAATTTTGTCCGGTATAAGCACAATCCCGGCGATAACAATAGCCTGAGCAATAACCTTGTCAACTGCATTTATGAAGATGGGAAAGGCAGATTGTGGATCAGCACGTTTGGGGGAGGATTGAACCAGTTCAAAGCTGATCAGGGTGTATTCACTCATTATAAACATGATCCGCAAAAACCCAGAAGCCTGAGCGATGATCATGTGAATTTCCTTTATGAGGATACTCAGGGCAATTTCTGGGTAGCCACTGAAAATGGACTAAATCAGTTCAACCCTGAATCAGGAAGCTTCCGGAATTTCAGCAACCTGGCACCGTTTGATAAAGAAAAAGGAAATAATGTGATCAGGGTGATCAAGGAAGACAGGCAGGGCAATCTCCTCCTGGCTACTGCAGATAATGGACTTATAATATATAATGACAAGGAAAAAACATTCAGGCAATTCCGTCACCAGGAAAAAGATCCCAGCACACTTGCCAGTAATCTGGTGAGAAGCCTTCTGGTTGATAAAAAAGGAGATACCTGGGTAGGTAGCGTTAATGGAGGGCTCGATTATTTTCATTCCCCATCTGGCACATTCTTCCATTATCAAAATGAACCGGATAATGCATTCAGCCTGTCTCAACGTACTGCCTCTGCACTTTTTGAAGATAACCAGGGCAATCTCTGGGTTGGTACGCACCGGGGTGGAGTGAACCTGTACATGCCCAATACCGAAAAATTTACCCTTTACCGGCAGGAGCCTTTTCCCAATAGCTTGAGTTATAATGATGTAAAAGCTTTTTGTGAAGACAGCAAAGGCAATATCTGGATTGGAACAGATGGCGGAGGATTGAATTTATTCAATCGCGAGAAAAAGACCTTCCGGCATTTTAAATATGATCCTTATAATCCAAAAACATTGGGATCAAATGAGGTGCTGCATATCATGGAAGATAGTGATAAAAATCTTTGGGTGGCAACCTGGGGAGGAGGGTTGAACCTGTTGAACAGAAATACAGGAACTTTTACCCGCTATCTGCATGATCCATTGGATACATCAACGATAAGCTCCAATTATATACAAAAGATATTTGAAGATCATAGCGGTCAACTTTGGGTAGCCAGCTACTATGGAGGGTTAACCCGGCTGGACAAAAAGACCAGAAAATTCAGTCGTGTCACAACAGCCAATGCCAACACTCACCTCATAGGTAATAATATAGTATCTATTAATGAAGACAGGTCCGGGAATATCTGGATAGGCACAGATGATGGTGGCCTGAACTGTTTACAGGCGTCTACAGGAAGGTTCCTGCATTATTTTATTACTGATGAAAGGGACCCGGATCTGCGCATTATATTCATTGATAGGAAAGGAAGAGTGTGGGTGGGACAGGCTGGTTTATATATTTTTGACCAGCAAAAAAACATTTTCTCACTGTATACAGACAAGGCAGGCCTTTCTACAGAATTCATCAAAGGAATAGCTGAAGATGATCTCGGTAATTTCTGGATTGCTACGTCCAATGGCATTACTCAATTCAATCCTGAAAACCAGAGCTTTAAAAAATATAACACGGCTGATGGATTGCAGGGACTGGAATTTGAAGCGAATGCCTACCTGGAAACAAAAGATGGACAGCTTTTTTTTGGAGGCGTAAACGGATTCAATAGTTTCTTTCCAGATAATATTAAAACAAATACTTTTATTCCGCCGGTATATATTACCGACTTCCAGATCTTCAACAAACATGTGCAGGCTGGCGAAAAAGAATCACCACTGGAAAAAGATATCAGTCTCACAGACCGGATCAATCTTTCCTATAAACAGTCCACATTCAGTTTTGGATTTGCTGCATTGAATTATACAGCACTGGAGAATAACCAGTATGCTTATAAACTGGAAAATTGGGATAATGACTGGAACTATGTAGGTAATGAGCGCAAAGCTTCCTATACCAATCTAAGTCCGGGGAAATATATTTTCAGGGTTAAAGCCTCCAATAATGATGGGATATGGAATGAGCAGGGTTCCTCAATTGTTATTATGATCACACCACCCTTTTGGGAAACCTGGTGGTTCCGGTTACTGGTAATAACTACCCTGATTACAGCAGTAATAGCATTTTATAATTTTAAGAGAAAACTGGAGCTTAGAAAACTGGAAGAAAGCAAACGGGAAGAAATGCACCAGGTGCAATTGCAATTCTTTACAAACATCTCACATGAATTTCGCACGCCACTCTCCCTGATCCTTGGTCCGGTGGAAAGATTGCAAAAAGAAGATCCTAGTGCTGCCAATAGTCACTATTATAAAGTGATCTACAGGAATGCCAACCGCCTGATGAATTTAATCAATGAACTGATGGATTTCCGGAAATCTGAAGCTGGTGTGCTCAAGCTGCATGTGATGCCGGGAAGCATCAATCCATTCCTGAATGAGATTTCCGAGGAATTCAGTGAACTGTCTATCGAGAAAAAGATAAAATTCACAGTGAATGCAGTAGAAGAAACGAAAGAGATCTGGTTCGACAGGCAGGTATTGGAGAAGATAGCAATCAACCTGATCAGCAATTCCTTCAAATACACTGCTGATGGAGGCACCATTACTGTGGAAATACTGGAGTCACTTGATAATTTCAAACCAGCTTTTGAAAACGAGCTGATTTTAAAAAATGAATACCAGGGAAGGCAATATATCTTCCTGCGAGTTGCAGACAATGGCATTGGCATATCAAAGGATTCGATAGCGCATTTGTTTGAAAGATATTATAAGATCACCGAAGCCCACATGGGATCAGGGATCGGATTGGCATTTGTAAAAAGCCTGACCTCCCTCCATAAAGGACATATATATGTATATAGTGGCCGTGGAAAGGGAACAGAAATCATCGTTGGCATACCCGTTAGCAAAGATGATTATGATAGCAATGAACGATGGGTACGGAATAACCAGGAACCTGGTGCAAGACTGGAAAGCATCAATTCGAAATATGAACAGGAGCCGGCACCAATTGAAGAACTAATTACTCCACCTCTTAAGGAAGTAGAACAAAGAACAATTCCACATATTTTGGTAGTAGATGATCATGAAGAGTTACGCAACTTTTTAAAAGAAAGTTTAAGCGGACAGTATCATATAACAGAGGCAACTGATGGACGAGCAGGGCTGGCAAAGGCAAGAGAAGAATTTCCAGACCTTATCATAAGTGATGTGATGATGCCGGGTATGGATGGAAATGAATTTTGCCGTCAGATAAAAGAAGACATAGAAACCAGTCATATTCCCTTCCTGATGCTCACTGCCAAAGACGCTTTGGAATCAAGGATAGAAGGCGTAGAGTCCGGAGCAGATTTTTATTTCGCAAAACCACTGAGCATACAGTTACTATTACTGACAATCCGGAATTTACTGAGCCAGAAATTAAAGCTGAAGGAACGATATTTAAAAGACCATCATGCCGATGCAAAGGAATTGGTTCATTCCCGGAAGGATAAGGAGTTCATGGATCAGCTGATCAGTATTATAGAATCACATCTCACCCACCCTGATATGGATGTAGAATATATCTGTCAGCAAATGGGAATGAGCCGTACGCGTCTTTACCAGAAGATCAAGAATATAACCGGTCAATCCATTGGGGAATTCATCCGGACTATCCGGTTCAAGAGAGCTGCCCAATTGATGACCCACCAGGATGTATCACTGACGGAAGTGATGTATAGTGTTGGTATTCAGACTCAGTCTTATTTTACCAAGGCATTCAAGAAGGAATTTGGGAAAACCCCTTCGCAGTTTCTGAAGGAGCTGAACAAATAACCGTTAACATAAGTGTTCACAGGGTGACACTGCTGTGTACAATGGGTGGAGGATGTGTATGCGATGGGTTTGCCATGGGTTTAGCATAGGTATACCATGGGTTTGAATTTTTTCAGAAGCCATGTTTCATATCGCACGAACCATAGTGATTACTTCCTTTAATCGCCTTTGTTGGTGTTTCCTGCCTGACTTAATAAACTTTCTAATTTGACGAATGCAAAGGAGCACCAACAACGCATAAAAAGATATCAGCACCAGTAAGAAACCGGTGCTGATAACAATATTCAATATTTAGGTATTAGGAACTCCGGTCTTCGGGTTGGTTGGAGGTTTGGGAGTAGAAGGTTCCGGCATTTTCTTTGGAATTGACCTGGGAAACCTGTTATTAATCTGAATGATCACACGTACTATATCAATTACTGGTGCCCCAATTCCCAAACGTTGTGAATTGGTATAGGCAGGTATCGCCTGCTGACCGGTGGGATCAAATACCAGGTATTCGCCATTAACTTTATTTTCTCCATCCAGCAGACCATCTGGTACATATACCTGTATCCTTACCTTCTGGTAGCTTACTGGAAAATAGCGGATATAATAATTATCTCTCTGTTTATACCATTGGTCAAACTTCACACCTTTTTTGGTAACCTTTGAAGGCTCTCGCAATACAGCCATTCTTTCAATAGATTCATAAGTTGAACCCAGGTTAAACAGTTTTTGCATATCTGCATTGGCGTTCATTAATCCGGTAGAAGAAGAAACCTGTTTGATAGCTCCCCACACACCACCTCTCAATTGAAAGATCTGTTTAGGCGTTAGAAGCTTTGCAGCATCTGCCTGAACGGTGGGTGAAAGTTTATTATAATCAGAACCACTTACTACGTTCCACAATAATAATTGAACATTACGCTGAGGAATTTCTGTCTTCTCTCTGGAGTTTAGCAGAATATCTTCAACAAATTCTTTGCGATGACCTGTTATTGGTCCCTGAAAATAGGCATCACCGGCTGAAGGGTCAGGCGTACCGGGTTGTAAACAATAGGTTTTGAACTCGGTTTCATAAAAACCTGGCGACAATACAAATCCACCATTCTGGGTTTGTGGAAGGTCCATTAAGGAAGTGGGTTTGCGATCAGTGGCAATATCAGGCTGGTTTAATTCGCCATCGGCGGGGCTTTCGGCAACTGGCTTATCATTACGGCCGCTGGAGGCACAGGCCGAAAAGAAGATTACAACGAAAAGATGTTTGAGTAAAGAGGGTCGCATAGGGTTTAGTTTTAGCTGTTACGGATCACATCAATTCGAGAACAAGATTGGAAATAAAGCCCGGAGATAAAAAGAATAGGCAGACAAAGTCTTGTTAACATATTATATGCTGATAATCAATTGTTTACCATTCTTATTTATTATTCTGGGGTTACACTAGAGGAAATAAAGTGATAAGATCCCGAACCAAGCTTTACAATCGTATATCCCTTTTCTTTGCCAGTTATATAAATGTCTTTTATTAAAGAAATAGCAACTCCTTTTTCAGTGATGGTGCTGGTCTTGGGAGACGGAATGTAGACAATAGCCGTGGTATTTGCGGGTATTTCAACATCGAGCAAAACATTATTTCCCTTTATTTCCCATCCACTGGAAGCTTTCCCATAGTAAGTATCCAATGTTGCAGAAGCATGGGTTAATCCTTCACCAATAAATGGCTGGATCCTGATCTTTTTATAACCCGGACCATCAGGATCGGTATCCAGACCTGCCACAACTCTATACATCCAATCCCCAATTGCACCATAAGCATAATGATTGAATGAATTCATACCGGGAGTCTGAAAAGTACTATCCGGTTTAATACCATCCCATCTTTCCCATATTGTAGTGGCTCCCATTTTAACCGGATACAACCAGGAAGGATAGGTTTCCTGTAATAATAAAGTATAGGCAACATCTGTATAACCAAAACGGCTCAATACATGACATAAATAAGGGGTGCCTAAAAATCCTGTGGTAAGATGGTTATTATAAGCTTTTATATTTTCAACAAGGTTGGACGCTGCATGTGCACGTAATGATTCCGGCAGCATATCAAAATTCAAAGCCAGCACATAAGCAGTCTGGGTACTGGAAACCAATCTACCGTTGGATGTCATGTATTCTTTGATATAGGCATCCTTCACATTCTTTAATAAGGCAGAGTATTTTGCTACATCATCTGGTTTGCCCAATACAGTTGCAGTTTTAATTAGCAGATCAGTAGAATGTGCGAAGAAGCATTGAGCGATCATGTATTTATCAGTAACGGCAGATTTTCCATCATTATCATCAAAGGGCCGGTAAAATAACCAATCGCCAAAATGAAAGCCTTTATTCCATAAATAATTAGTACTGTTCCTCTCCATAAATCCAATCCAGGCTTTCATACTCTCATACTGATTCCTTAGAATATTGGTATCTCCATAGGCGAGATACATATTCCACGGAACAATGGTACATACATCAGCCCAGCCTGTAGATCCTGCTGAATTGGGACCAAGCACATTTGGGATTACATAAGGAACACTTCCATTGATCTGATCTGCTTCCACATCTCTCAGCCATTTGGCAAAGAAATTATTGACTCCGAAATTGAAAGAGGCAGTACGAGAAAAGGCCTGTGCATCACCGGTCCATCCTAACCGCTCATCCCTTTGCGGACAATCTGTTGGCACATCCAGGAAATTGCCACGCTGTCCCCATTGGATATTATGTTGCAATTGATTGATCAATGGATTGGAAGAAGTAAATGTGCCAGTCGGTTTCATATCTGAATACAGTGTAACAGCAGTAAAATTCTCCGGTTTGATCTCACCAGGATAGTCATCCACTCTTATATAGCGGAAACCAAAGAAAGTAAAATGCGGTTCAAATTCTTCTTCTCCCCCTCCTTTCAATACATAATGAGCAGCCGCTTTCGCAACCCGCATATTATCAAGATAAAAATTACCAAACTTGTCCAGCACCTCAGCGTGTTTAATAGATATTTTATCACCTGCCCTGCCAGAAGCCTTCACCATTACCCATCCTACCAGATTTTGTCCAAAATCTATCACTTTCTCTCCTTTTGGAGTGGTGATTATCTTAACAGGTTTAAATGTTTCATGCTTGCGTATAGGCTCATTATACGTGGATAATAAATTATCCAGGCTATAAGATGCGGTCTTTACCGGACTCCAGGTATTATCACTAAAGCCGGCAGTAGCCCAACCTGTTTTCTCCTCCCTTGCATCTATTGTTTCACCATCATAGATCTCATCAAAACGAATACTGCCTGTTGAAGATTTCCAGTTATTATCAGATACCACAGTTGAAGAACTGCCATCCGAATAATTTATCTGCAACTGATATAAAACACCAAGCTTACTTCCATAACTATTTTTATTTCCACTCCAGGCCAAAAACCCACGATACCAGCCATTCCCCAACACCACACCAGTTGCATTATTGCCTTTAGTTAAAAGGCTGGTTACATTGTATGCCTGGTATTGCAATCGCTTGTTATAGCTGGTCCATCCGGGAGAAAGATAGGCATCTCCAACTCTCCTGCCATTGATCCACGCTTCATACATCCCATGAGAAGTAATATATAAAATGGCAGAGGCGATCTTCTTCTTCACTTCAAACCTGCTGCGGAAGTATTGTGCAGGTCGATTGATTGAATCTTCATTAAATCCTGCTTCTATCCATTGTGCTTTCCAGTCTGCAGTATTAAGCAATGCCATACGGAAACTGGCAGGCTGGCTCCAAACCGATGCTTTTCCACTATTATCCCAAACCCTTACCTGCCACTGGTAACTCACTCCTGATTGCAGCATATTCCCCTGATAAGTAACATGAACTGATTGATCAGAAGAAACCTTACCTGAATTCCAGGCGGATGATTTACCAGCACTGACTTTTATTTCATAAGCAGTCTGGGCAATATTTCTTTTGCCACTCACCAATTGCCAGCTAAAGCGGGGCTGCTTTACATCAAGGCCAATTGGATTATTCAGATTTTCAGTGAGCAGGTGATCTACCTTAACCTGGGCAAAAAGGGAAACAGTGATTAATACCGGTAAAAAGCAAATGATTCTTTTCATCTGGCAAGTTGGTTTGTTGCAATAAAGATAGGGGTATATGGAGTTGTACTGTCCTGAACTTTCGGCATTTAGCGAAAGGTACAGTATCACTAAAAACCCGAAAGCATATTTGTAATTAAGGCACGTTGGGCCTTAGCTATACCGGTCATTCCGCCAGGGATAGGCCGTATTGGAATCTCCTCTTTCATCCCAAAAACCCAATACATTCTGCGACAGGAATTCAATTCTGTTGATCCATTTGGATCCCTTCCAGGCATATAACTGAGGTGTTATCATACGAACGGGTCCGCCATGCTCTTTGGGAAGCGGCTGCCCCTCTACTGTATGTGCCAGCAGCACATCAGGTTTTAGCGCTTCTTCCAATGATATATTAGTGGTATAGTCATCATAACCATAACAAAGGATATGAGAGGCTGTTTCCTTTGGTCTTGCTACTGCGGCCAGATCAATAAACCGAACACCTTTCCAGGGAATATCCAGTTTGGACCAGGTTGTTACACAATGGAAATCTGAAGTATCTTCTGATTGAGGAAGCGCCATGAAATCAGTCCAGGAAAGCTGCAGTGGGTTCTCCACTTCTCCGTCAACGATCAGGTGCCAGGTAGCTAACGGAACATCAGGTTGTTTACCCAGATCAAGTACCGGCCATTTTTTGGTGAGGGTTTGTCCAACGGGGATCACCGGCATAGCGTGACGGTTTAACCGGCCTTTTCCCATCGGTTTATCATCTGCAACGGAAGGCGTCTGCTTAATTTTCTCCTCGAAACGGGCTTTCAATTTCATCCTCGCTTCAACAACACGCTGTAGTTTTTCAGATTCACTCATACCTGAAGTTAACGAAAATATCTGTTGAATTAATCACTCAATACATCCAGTACGATCTTCCACTTTCTATCCTCTATTTTCCAGACCCGTAAATATTTTTCATTGGATATTTTTCCATCAGTATCTGTAGTTTTTACAGTACCATAAGCATAAAATAAATCGTAAGATCCTGCCATTCCTCCGCTAACCTGCGAATAGGAAAAGCTTTTACCCTTCTCATCAAGGCCACTAAATTCTCCGGGATTAGCAAAGGGCTTATGACCTGAACGTAGCATATGACCATCCGTAGTAAATCTCTCTTTTACATAGGAAGATGTCTTCAATAACTCATTATACATTTTGTCTTTCTCCATCATACCTTGATTGTCTATTACAGTGCTGGTGGTTGGAGCATTTACTGGAGAAGATTTCAACGCAGGATTTGATTTTTCCGACGCAGAAAATGTTATTCCCAAATCAACTCCCATTTTCCAATGCCCCTCTTTATCCTTTTGCCAGAGGGTGGCATAATATCCAAATCCCTGGGGAAGTGTATCACGATTCTTGCTCCATTCCCATGGACCAGTTGAAAAACCCATTTTTCCATCTCTTGATGCACCCACAAATACTGGCCACCAAAAAAGCAGGCTGGTATTTGGTTTGCGATCCTTATATAAGCTCATTCCTGACACTGGTTTGTTCTCGCCATTAAACATAATGGTACTATCACTCAGGTAAGCCATGAATGCTTCAACCTGATTGGCGGATTTGGACAATCCTGCAAAACTGTTCTCTGCATTGATCACTTCCTGCTGTTGAGGAGTGAAAACCTGACCATAAGCGATCGCCTGAATTAATAAGAAATTAATTACTACTAATTTTTTCATAGTATAACTTTATGACTGGTGAGCCAAAATTAGAGTTTTGAAACTAGGTTAGTATCAGAAGGCCGACTTACTATTTGAATGCACCCAAATGCTTACAGGCGGCTGAAGCTATTGGTTTTTTGGAGAATAGTGAAATTTGAACAAAAACCCAATAGCAAATATATAGTATTGGGCCAGTTCAGAAGGTATTCGTAAAAACTTTTTGTACCTTTAGAGACTCTTAAACCTTTGAAACGCTATGACATCCTTCCTTCCTTTGTTAAACTCCAATGATCACATCCAGGGATATCCTGAAGCTACTATTGAATTGATTGAATACGGTGATTTCCAGGACCCGCGTTGTATGCGCGCCTACCCCCTAATAAAAATGCTTCAGCAAAATTTTGGCAAAGCCCTTCGCTTTGTGTTTCGTCATTTCCCTTTATCTGACAGGCATGAATATGCTTTGCCAGCAGCTATCGCCGCCGAGGCGGCCGGCCGCCAGGGTAAATTCTGGGAAATGCACGATCTTATATTTGAAAAACAGCCTTACCTGAATGAATATGCCCTGTTTGAATTTGCAATACAATTAAGGCTGAAACTCCCTTCGTTTAAAAACGATCTCCTGGATGATAGTATTTCAGAAAAAGTGAAACTTCATTTTGACAGCGGCATCAGGTATGGTGTTCAAAATGTTCCCTGCTTCTTTATCAATGGAGAAAAATTCTTTGGTGAACTGGATTATGTGCAGCTGGCAGAAGCAATGACGGAGCAACACAATATCATCTAAACACCGGTTCCCCATCCCCATTTCAAAAACACAGGCATGGCACGTGCCCAGGTGGCGATATCATGACGGCCATCGAGCAATTGCATGTAATGAATATCTTTTTCCCTGTTATAACCTTTATTTACCAGTTCATTGATGAGATCAAGCGTATCGTCAATTGAATCTATTATACCATTGTTATTGCGGTCCATGGTTTCATCCATATTACCACACTGAAAAAAGAATTTCAAACCCGGATGGTAAATTCCATTGCGCACAAGTTGATGAATGATCCGGTGTTTTTCATCATCATACTCCTCTTCCGTTTGGTCAATACTCCGCCACCAGAAGGATCCCGAGAATAACCCGGTCTTTGTAAATTCTTTTGGATAGTTAAGAGTAATATCCAGTGCACTCAGGGCACCCAGTGAAAATCCTGCGATTGCTTTTTCCCTAAACCAGTCAAGCGCATAGGTTTTTTGAATGTAAGGAATCAATTCTTCACGGATGAAGGAAGTATACTCACCAGCCTTGCTGCCACGGCCCAGGTAATCTTTTTGTGAAGCCACTCCGTATTCATTTTTCCGGTCGGGTCCTGCATGAATGCCCACACATAATAACGGCTGGATCAGTTTCTCTTCATAAAAGTTGTTCAGCATTCTTTCCAGACCCAATTCTTTCATATTCTGTCCGTCGTTAATGAGGAGCAGGTTGATAACGGAAGGGTCTGCTACATTTTTGGGCAGGTAGAGGTCAACGGGTATTTCCCTGTTTAGAAATTCGGAATGTAGGGTCGCATTTTCAGTGAGGACACCCGAGAGGTTTGCCAGTTGCATGGACCCAATATAAGAGAATTTTTGAATTTTGAAATTGGGAAATTTTGAAATTTCTTCAGGTTAAGTCTAACCGATTCCAGCCTAAAGGCGTAATCTTTTCATTTTAGGTGGTTACTGCAGTTTCAATTTCAAAATTATTCATTTGTTTATGTGGCCTCGAAAAAATACATTTGGTAACGACGGTATAGGGACTCTCACAACACATCACATGACTTAAAATTTTTACAATGAAGAAAATCGGAATCCTGCACGGTAAAGAGCGATCATTTCCAGAAGCATTTGTAGGCAGAATAAACAGCAAAAATATTGGGGGTGTTATGGCTGAGCCGGTCAGGATAGATAAGGCCATGCAGGGAGAACCCTCAGGCTATGCCGTCATCATTGACCGGATTTCCCAGGACGTTCCTTTTTACCGCACCTGGCTGAAAAATGCTGCGCTTACGGGCACTGCCGTTATTAATAATCCGTTCTGGTGGAGCGCGGACGACAAGTATTTCAATAATTGCCTGATGACCAAAGTGGGTGTCCCTGTCCCAAAAACAGCCATCCTGCCCTCAAGGGATCTTCCGGATGATACTACCAATGATTCCTTCAGTAACCTGACCTATCCCATGGATTGGGAATCAATCTTTAATTATGTTGGCTTTCCCGCTTATATGAAACCATTTGCAGGTGGCGGATGGAAGCATGTTTATAAACTGAGAAATTCAGAAGAATTCTTTCAAAAGCATAATGAAACCGGACAGCTGGTTATGCTGTTGCAGGAGGAGATTGTTTTTGAAGAATACTATCGCTGTTATTGCATTGGTGGGAAATACGTACGTATTATGCCGTATGAACCACGCAATCCTCATCATCTGAGGTATGTTGCAGATTTCGCACCATCACCTGAACGGCTGCAACAAATGACGGAGATCGTGCTTCGCATCAATCACTACCTCGGATATGATTTTAATACAGTTGAGCTGGCTGTGCGTAATGGCGTACCTTATGCCATCGATTTTTGTAATCCTGCTCCGGATGCTGAAAGAAGCAGTGTGGGTGAAGAAAATTTTGAATGGGTAGTGGAAACCGCTGCCAGCTACGCCATTGAAAAAGCACTGGCAAATGAAGGTAAAGATAATCTTACCTGGGGTGACTATGTAAAAAGAAGCAGTACAAAACAACCACTGGCCTGACCATTCACTAAATACCTGCTATGACGCTTAATTACAAAGGATTTACTCTGGGTATAGAAGAAGAGTATATGGTTGTTGACCCCGAAACAAGGGAGCTCAAAAGCCATGAACAGAAAATTGTACAGGAAGGTCAAAAGGTGATCAAGGATAAGGTAAAGGCAGAAATGCACCAGGCAGTGGTGGAAGTAGGCACTGATATCTGCCAGGATATTGATGAAGCTTACAGGGATGTTTCTACTTTACGCAAAACAATTGGAGATATTGCGCATGGTCTGGGTTTTGGCATGGGAGCGGCCGGTACGCACCCCTTCAGCCATTGGGAAAGACAGCTGATCACTGATCATATTCGCTATAATGAGATTGTAAATGAATTACAGGAGGCGGCACGCAGCAACCTTATCTTCGGACTACATGTTCACGTTGGAATGGAGAGCAGGGAAATGGCAAATCATATTGCCAATTCCACCCGCTATTTTCTCCCTCATATCTATGCGCTGAGCACCAATTCGCCTTTCTGGGAGGGTCGCTCAACTGGATATAAATCTTTCCGCACAAAAGTATTTGATAAATTTCCACGTACCGGGATCCCGGATGCATTTGAAAGTATTGAAGCCTATGACAATTATGTAAAATTGCTGATCAAAACCAATTGTATTGATAATGCAAAGAAGATCTGGTGGGATTTGCGGGTGCATCCTTTCTTCAATACAGTTGAATTCCGCATTTGTGATGTTCCAATGACCGTAGATGAGACCATTGCCATTGCTGCCCTTTTCCAGGCTATCTGCGCCCGCATCTATATGCTCCGGTCTAAAAATCTGAACTTCATTCAATATTCAAGGGCATTGCTTAATGAAAACAAATGGAGGGCCAGCAGGTATGGAGTGGATGGATACCTGATTGATTTTGGAAAAGAAGAAGAAGTAAATACACGCGCGCTGATCTATGAATTGCTGGATTTCATTGACCCGGTAATTGATCATTTGGGAAGCCGTCACCGCGTTGCCTATGTACATAAGATCCTGGAAGGCGGCACCGGAGCAGACCGGCAACTGGCTGTATTTGAAAAAACAAAGAGCCTTACTGCCGTGGTGGATTATATCCAGGCACAATACATGGCAGGAGTTTGATCTGTCCCAATCATAGTTTCAATACCTGTAAATAAAAAGTGGCGAGTAGATTACCTACCCGCCACTTAGTTTTAACCGCTTGCTTAATTGGTTTTGATCACCTTCAAAACTTTTCTATCATTACCCTGTGTTACTTCCACGAAATAGGTTCCTGTTCTCCAGGTCTGTCCTATCTGCAATGAAGTTACAGGTGCTATTTTATCTCTTCTTTCAATTATTCTTCCATAGAGGTCCATTACACGAATGGTAACGGGCTCATCGGACTGACTACGCAACTGAACCTTGAAATAAGAAGTACTTGGATTTGGCGCAATCATAAGTGATTTGCCTGGTTCAAAATTTGCTGGAGGAGCAACTGGCGGTGCACTGATCTCAATGGACAGGCTAATGTCCTTTGACGCCCCCAGTAAACCTGCCAGTGTTCCTGAAACGCCATTTGTTATTTCTGTGAGCAGATTCGTTCTTGCACCAGCATTTTGTTCAAATACTACATCTGCAAAATAGCTTGCCGTAGAAGCGCTTGTTGACGGGAATGATGAAGTTGGGGTATAGAGATAAACTCCATTGCCACCATCTTCACCACTTGCAAGGCCGCGCAATGGCCCATTCACCTGAGCAGTTGTGAACCATGGATTGGTGGAAGCATAATCACCGGATGGGCTGAAGTAACTCACTACGTAAGTTGTATTGATATCCAGCACCACAGGATTGGTTAAATATGCAGTCTGCCATCCGGATGCCGTTTCATTAGTAAATGTGGCAGTTCCCAGCAACGTACCTGTGCGTGACCACAAATTACCTGTATGTGTTCCTGTTGTGCCGGTACCTTTCCAGTATTTCAGGGCTGTTATAATACCAGGACTTGTTACCTGGAATTTGGTACCCAATTCAATGGGGCTTCCATCATTATCACGTGTATGCACTGGTTCCACATTGTCTGCAAAGATTGAAACACCTGTTCCACTGATTGCCGGAATGGTAGTGAATGACCATGCATAATTACTGGCCAGTGCATTACCTGCAGCATCTTTCACACCGGTAGCACCACTCTTTATTGTAGCAGTATAAACTGTATTATTTGCCAGTGCTGCAGATGGTGTTAAGGTCACAGTTTTAGTTGCAGCATTATACGCAATTGTTGCAGTCACCAGCACACTGGAAGGATTACGTAACTCAACATTAGTACCAGTGATTGTTGCTGCGTTCATAGCTTCACTAAACACGCCTGTTACTGTAGTATTAATACCAACACCAGTGGTGCCATTCACTGGGGTTACTGAGGTTACAGTAGGCGCGGTATTATCAATAGTATTAAATGACCACTGATAACTTGCACCCATCACATTACCAGCTGCATCTGTTACACCGGAGGCACCGCCTTTGACGGTGGCTGTATAAACTGTTCCTCCTGTTAATGCAGCAGATGGGGTCAATGTCATAGTGAAATTGGCCGCATTGTAGGCTACAGTGGCAGCAACAAGTGTATTGGACGCATCACGCAACTCAACATTGGTTGTATTGATTGTTGACGCAGCCATTGCTTCACTGAATACTGCAGTAGCAGTTGTATTAACAGCTACATTGGCTGCATTATTAAGAGGCGTTACAGAATTAATAACCGGCTTGCTATTATCAGCGGTTGTAAATGACCACTGGAATTGGGAACCAAGAGCGTTGCCTGGAGCATCTTTCACACCCGTCTTAATAGTCACCTTATAAACGGTCTGACTTACCAATGCTGCGGAAGGCGTAAGTGTAACAGTACGGGTAGTAGCATTATAGGCTACTGTTGAAGTGATTACTGTGTTGGCAGGGTTGGTCAGCTGAACATTGGTAGTATTGATAGTTGAAGCGGTCATTGACTCGCTAAAGATCGCCTTAATGGAAGGATTGCTGATGGTAACACCAGTAGCACCGTTGGCCGGCACATTGGCTATCACAGTTGGACCGGTAAGATCCAGCAGTGCCACACTAAATGACCAACTGTAAGTACTTGCCAGGGCATTGCCTGCTGCATCTTTCACACCGGAAGCGCCGCCAATAATTTTGGCAGTATAGTTAGTCAGTATAGCCAATGATGAATTTGGAGTAATAGTTACCCTGCGTAAGGCTGTGTCATAAGTAATTGTTGATGCCACCAATCCATTAAGCGAGTTTCTCAATTCAACTGTAGAAGAAGCGATTGAAGAAGCCGTCATTGCTTCACTGAATGTTGCAGTAATAGTTGGATTGGCACTGCCACTTGATCCGTTGGCTGGGGCCACAGAGGTAACTGTTGGTGGTGTAACATCTACAAACAGAGTAGTGAATGTCCAGCTAAAGGTACTTGCCAATGCATTACCTGCCGCATCTTTTACTCCGGAAGCACTTCCAATTATCCGTGCTGTATAAGTTGTATTACCTGCCAGTGAAACTGATGGAGTTAACGTTACAGTTTTTGTAGCAGCATTATAGGAAACAGTTGCCGTAATAACCTGGCTGGATGGGTTCAGCAATTGTACTGTTGATGTAGTAATTGTTGAAGCTGTCATAGCTTCATTGAACACAGCGGTTACAGTTGTATTCACCGCTACTCCGGTTGCAGCATTCAGTGGTGTAACGCTACTTACCTGAGGTGGCGTAATATCACTGGTACTGAATACCACATCTGCATAATAATTAGCGGACTGATTTCCACTGGTTGGGAAAGTTGCAGTGGCGTTATAAGCATAAACTCCATTGAGTCCATCTTCTCCGCTTGCCAGTCCACGCAAAGGCCCGTTGACTACTGCCTGTGTAAAGTAAGGATTTTGTGAAGCATAATCTCCTGATGGACTAAAATACGCCACTACATAGGTAGTATTGGCTGCTATATTAACAGGATTGCTTAATAACACCTGCTGCCATCCGGAAGCTGTTTCATTGGTAAATATTGCGGTTGCCAGCTGAGCGCCGGTACTGCTGTACAAATAACCTGTATGCGTACCTGTAGTACCTGCTCCTTTATAATAACGGAACCCTACTACCTGACCACTTTGAGTAGCCTTGAATTTTGTACCCAGTGTAATTCCAATTCCATCATTTGAGCGAGGCAATGCTGGCGTTTCAGTTGCCTGGAATATGGTAAATGCCGAACCACTCAATTGCGCTGCAGTAGTGAAGGACCAGGTGGAATCTATCGCCAATGGGTTACCTGAAAGATCTTTCACACCAGCAGAACCTCCTTTGATCTTTACAGTATACACCGTTGATCCGGCAAGTGCAGCTGAAGGCGTGAGGGTAACAACATTACCATTAACACTTAATGTTGCTGCTATTGTATTATTGGCGGCATCTTTCAGGAAAAATGTTGATGCTGTTACAGTGGAAGCAAGTATTGATTCACTGAAATTGCCAACTATTGTTGTAGATGCCGAAACACCCGTTGAACTATTGGGTGGTGACAGTGAGCTTATTGTTGGAGGAGTATTATCCGGCCCTGACTGAGTATTAAATACTATGTCAACAAAATAGTTGGCCGCATGATAACTATACCCAGGCTGGGTATGTGTAGCAACATAATCATATGTACCATTTCCTCCATCTTCTCCATCAGCAAGACCACGGATATAACCGTTCACTTTGGCCTGGTTGAAATAGAAGCTGGTAGAGGAATAGTCGCCAGAAGGACTATGGTAAGAAATCAGGTAGGTTGTATTCGCCGTAATATTTATTGGCGTTGGGAAGTTTGCGGTCTGCCATCCGGAAGCTGTTTCATTGGTAAATGTAGCTGTAGCCAGTAATGTTCCATTATTGGACCACAATTTACCGGTATGGGTTCCGGTTGTACCTGCTCCTTTATAATAACGAACACCACTGATGGTTCCATCCTGTATTACGCGGAAGCGCATACCAGCAGCAATTGCCTGTCCATCGTTTGCTTTAATATTGGCAGGAACATCAGCTGAAGTAAACAGATTACATGGACACAAAGGTTGTGTAATAATTAGATTGATCCCTGCTCCAGGATTTTCTTTATTGCCACTATCATCAAAACCCCTCGACTTTACGGTTATTGATCCAGGCTGACCGGGCGTAAAAGTATAAGTCCAGGTGATATTACCATCCATAGCAGAAACAGTTGCCTGCTGCCAGGTCACACCACCATCATAAGATACTTCCACACCAGCTACTACTCCACCACCAGCATCTGTTGCTGATCCGGTAACGGTGATGGGTGAAGAAGCATGAAAAGAAGATCCAGCAGCAGGTGATGTAATAGTGGATGTTGGTGCAGTAAGATCCGTTGATTTGGTAGCAGCCACCAATCCGGATTGCAGTGAAGAAGGCTGAGCCCCCATATCTGCAAACAGGTTTACAGTTGCCTGCTGCATATCAGTATTTACAACTTTAGATCCATTATAGTGAGCGGTATCCAGACCCCAGGACCATTGTACCGTACCTGCGCCAAAAACAAGCGCTCCACTTGCCGCTCGATAGAGTGATAATTTATGTGTTCTATTATTAAGTGTTGTGCTGGACATGGTGATACGGCCTGCAGGATAGCTGGCCTGGTATTGCTCAAAATCCCACTCATGGCCCAAAGAATTGGGAGCCAGTGTGGCTGTTTGTCCTGCGCCTAATGAAGCCACTGAAGTATTACGCCAGAATCGTAATTTTTTATAACTGGCAGGAACCTGAATAGCACCTGGTGTTTCATCCCAGCTCATTTGACCGGTTAATGCGTTTTCAGGACGATTGCCATCATAATCACCACCGGTTCTCCACAAACCCGTCCATTCAGGTGAAGTAGCATCACATTTTCCTCCGCAGCTCCTTTCACCAAAACTGCCATCACCCAGCAACCCTTCTTTATAGCATACTAATGTGCGGCGTGAATCTCCGCTCGCGTCATTTTCATACCGTGTTTTCCAGTAAAATTCATTGCCACTGAAGAACGCGCAATTCACACCGGCATTACGAGCCGCTTCCACAGCATTTCTTTGTTCTTTGGAAACATATTCATCATGCCCCACTGACATATAGACTTTGTGCGTAAGCAGGTGACCAGGATTTGCCGATACATCCTCACAGGTTGTATAGCTAACATTATATCCGTTTCTTTCCAGCCAGCGGAGCATAGGGACTTCTACGTG
>CAMLGP010000002.1 GCA_946479535.1 uncultured Bacteroidota bacterium | reverse complement strand
GTATAGTGGAATCTCCTGAATATTATTTCTCCAATGATCCCTCCGTTACGGATGCAACAGAGAATCTTTTATTGACACATGGCTGGAGGAGGTTTAAATGGGAAAATGTATTACAGGACCAGCAGTCTTTTATAAAATTCAAACCAGAGATCAATGGCCATATTGTAGCTGGAAGGGTAAGAGATTCCAGAACAGATCAACTTGTAGGTGGACTGAATAATTTCCTGAGTATCCCTGGTCATCCATTTGGATTTTATACGTCAATCAGTGACAAGGATGGTATTGTTTATTTTGAAACAAAGAATTTTTACGGTAATGGCCAGATAGTTGTGCAACCTGATCTGGGTGCAGATTCCTTTTACCGGACAGAGATCATCAAGCCATTTTCAGAAACATTTTCTGATAATAAGTATCCAGAATACCGGCTTACAGAAGAGAGCAGGGATCTTTTACTTCAACGCAGCATTGGTATGCAGGTTCAGAATATTTATACAGGAGATAGCCTGCGCAATTTTTATGACCCGGTAGTGTTGGATACTTTGGAATTCTTTGGCAAACCAGAAAATTCATATGCACTGGATGATTATAAACGGTTCACCACCATGGAGGAAGTTTTAAGGGAATATGTTCGTGAGGTGGGAGTAGGAATAAGAGGCCAGCACCTGATATTTAAATTATTCAATCCTATTGCACACGATTTTTATGAAGGAAACTCCCTGGTATTGCTGAATGGAGTGCCTCTTCCTGATCCAGATAAAATATTTTTGTATGATCCGCTGAAAGTTAAAAAAATTGATGTGATCCGCAACAGGTATGTACTGGGTCCA
Source organism: uncultured Bacteroidota bacterium (assembly GCA_946479535.1). Next base: position 19,564 of record CAMLGP010000002.1, on the reverse strand, counting down.
TCCTCTTTCAATGGAATAACAGCGTTCTATACGTATGACAACAGCTTTGCTGCTTTTGAACTGGAACCTGGGCTTGTAGCCGTAGACTATAATGGATTGCAGCTGGAAAGAGAATTCTACTCTCCTGATTATGGTACAAAGGAAATGGTGGAAAAGAGAATACCTGATTTCAGAAATACATTATACTGGGATCCGTCTATTCATACCGGGCCAAATGGAAAGGCGGGAATTCAATTTTATTCTTCTGATGTTCCCGGAAAATATACGATTGTATTACAGGGCATGAGTGATAAAGGAGAGTTTGTAAGCGGTAGTAGCAGTTTTGAAGTGAAGTAATCTATTTAGCAGTAGACGAATTGCGAAATCCTGTTCATGGATATTATTTAATTATTCTCGCTGTCTTTTTGATTTGAATATGAAGAGCCGATTTAGGGTATTGATATTAGTATTTTGTGGTTTCGCCTGCCGGCAGAATTATGACCCGCCCGTAATTTCCTCAGGTGCTGTATTCCTTGTAGTAGAAGCCAACCTGAACCCACAGGGAATGACAAGCATTTTATTAACCAGATCAGTTCCTTTGGGTAAAGGTAGCGCCATTAAGCCGGAGTCAAATGCGCAGGTAACAGTTGAAGGCAGAGACAACTCAATCCGTGCACTTGCCAGTATTGGCAATGGGAGATATAATAATAGCAATTTGGGCCTCACAGTTGGTGAAGATTACCGGTTGCATATCAAAACTACTGATGGCAGGGATTACCTTTCGGATTATGTTAAAGCCAGAAAATCCCCGGTGATAGATAGTATAGGATACGAGCTGGAAAGTAAAGGTCTGCGGGTCCAGGCTTATGCACATGATGTAACAAAACAAACCAGGTATTACCGGTGGGATTTTGACGAAACCTGGGAAATACATTCCCAATTTCCCTCCATTTTTATTTACGATGTGCCCACTAAAAAAATCCGGCCCCGGGTTTTTCCAGATGAAGATGTAGCTATTTGTTATAAATATGAAACATCCTCTACCATTAACCTTGCGAACAGTATAAAATTGCTGGATGATATTATTTACAAAGCTCCGGTTCAATTTATACCCAGCGGGAGCGAAAAACTTGGTGTAAGGTATAGTATGTTATTACGACAATATGGTCTTGATAAAGAAGGCTATAATTTTTACGAATTAATGAAAAAGAACACGGAAGAAATAGGCAATATATTTAGTCCCCAGCCTTCCGAGGTGAGGGGAAATATCAGGAACCCTAATGATGCAAAGGAATATGTGTTAGGGTATGTTACAGCTTCTACTGTTGAAGAAAAGCGGATATTTATTGTAATACCCTGGAATTTCCGTCAACTTTGTAGCTCCGTCAAGGTTCCTGATAATCCAGACAGTATCAATTATTTTTTTGGCCCCGGTGGTTACCTCATACCTTATGAATATAATCCTCAACCTTCAATTCCACCTCCCTATTACATGGGATCTGAATTGCCATGTGTGGATTGTACAAGAAGAGGAGGGAGCCTCACCAGGCCATCCTATTGGTAACGCCAATTAATGCATTGCCGCTCTTTCATGAATACCTTCTCCAATCTCTTCAATCATTTTCCGATTAAATGCTTCCAGGTCTTCCGGACTGCGGCTGGTGACAAGTCCTTTGTCAACCACCACCTCTTTATCCTGCCAGTTAACGCCTGCGTTGATCAGATCGGTTTTTACTGAAGGATAGGAGGTCATTTCCCTTCCTTTCAACAGGCCCGTTTCAATCAGTAATTGCGGACCATGGCAGATAGCTGCCACTGGTTTGCCTTCCATTAAGAACGTTTTAGCGAAACTTACAGCGTCATCATTCTTCCGCAATTTGTCAGGATTCATTACTCCGCCCGGTAACATCAGTGCATCATAATCATCAGGATCAGCCTTATCAATAGTAGTATCAACCTTTAATTCTATGGTCCAGTGATCATGATTCCAGCCCTTTACTTTTTTAGATTCCGGAGAAATGATATCAACAGTAGCACCAGCATCCTCCAGCGCTTTTTTAGGACTTGTTAATTCAACTTCTTCAAAACCATTTTCAGTAAGAATGGCTACTTTCTTGCCTTTTAATTTATTGGTATTGGCCATATCAAATCAGTTTAAGTTAATAATAGGTTATCAGTAATTGTGCATCAAGGATTGTGCCTTCATGGGGCTGAAAAATTCAGAAGACAAGGAGGTAGTGGAAAGAATGGGGTATCGTACAGAATTGTCATATCTCAGCCAGTGATGATACCGGTACAGTAAGTACATTAAAGCAGGCCATCTGGACTTATTAGAGCTTTTAAACATCTTTAATTGATTAATTTTACTTTAACGTAAACTCCAAAAAATGGAATTCGGGCGTGTACCGGAACAGGACCTTGATAAAATAGATTTTTCCCTACCGCCAGAGCCGGTATGGAATAAAAAAATATTGAATGGGAAACCAGTCAATGACCCCAAAGTATATGCAGGCTGTGCAAAATGGGGAAGAAGGGAATGGGTTGGGAAAATTTATCCGCCAAAAACTAAAGAAAGGAATTTCCTGGACAGGTATGTTGAACATTATAATTCAATTGAATTAAATGCAGTTCATCATAAGCTGTATGGTGAACGTGCCATTGCAAAATGGGCAGAGAAAGCAAAAGGGAAGGATTTCCTGTTTTGTCCGAAGATGTATAAGGGACTAACTCATTCCGGAAAGCTGGATAGCAGAAAATTCTTATTTAATGAATTCCTTCGCGCTATGCGGGCATTTGGACCCCATCTGGGGCCAATATTTGTGCAGGTGAATGAAAAATTTTCTCCAAAGCGAAAGGATGAACTCTTAACGTTTCTGAATGCCTTGCCTACCGACCTGCAATTTTTCCTGGAGGTTCGTCATCCAGGCTGGCTGTCCAAAGAAAAAGAAAGAACAGAGTTGTTTACTTTTTTAATGGAACATTCAATTGGTGCTGTAATAACAGATACCGCAGGAAGAAGGGATTGTGCACACATGTATTTATCGGTTCCCAGGGCATTTATCCGATTTGTGGGAAATAGTCTGCACAAAACAGATTTTACGCGAATCGATAAATGGGTGGAGCGAATGAAATACTGGCTGGACAAGGGATTGGAGGAGCTGTATTTTTTCATGCACATGCATGATGAGGCAACGTCTCCAGAACTTACTGTATATCTAATTGAAAAGATGAATAAAAAGTTGGGACTGGATCTTCCGATGCCAAAATTCATCGATCAAAAATCAGTTGAATTGAAAAAGAAAAACTGATTAATGCACTTCAAACAACTCTTCCCATCTTGTAGTATATCTTCCGCTTCTCATTTCCTGCCTCATTTTCCAGTTGCGGGTAGTTCCAGAAGATGCAAATTTCACTACATCATTACGCTGGCTGAAATTGATATTATCCATCATATCCATCAATTTTCTTCCGCAGTTTTTGGTTTCTGAGAGAAAAAGATTGCCCTGGATGGATTCATCGGGGATGATACCGCTTAGCATCACACCTGCTTTTTTATATAGGGTATCTTTCTTATACAGCTTGTCTACCATAGCAACGGCCGGTTTGATGAGTTCATTGGTTATAGAGGTGGCAGCAGGCAGTGTAGTATAAGTACTGGTAGTTCCACTTTTGTTAAAGCCGAGCATGTGATCCTGATCTTTTGTAACAACAAAAATGCTGATCATGCTGGCAGCACTGTGCTGGCGGCGCAATTTTTCAGCAGCTCTTGAAGTATAGGTAGCTATAGCTTCTTTAATGGCATTGATATCATTTACAGGTGACCCAAACATCCTTGTAGTGGCGATCATTTTTTTATTGATCAGTTCGTCTTCCATTTCAAGGGCTATTTCACCCCGTAATTCTTTTACGAGGCGAACGCCTGTAACACCACCGAGGTGGGTGCGAGCAAATTCTTCGCTGACATTCCGTAATTGAAGTGCATCAAATATTCCCCAATTTTCCTGTAAGCTGTGGGCATATCTTCTGCCTACTCCCCAGATATCGCCTACTGGCGTTTTTCTAAGCGCTTCCAATATCTTTTCTTCCGAATCAAATACAGTAACGCATCCGGTATGCTTTTTATCTTTTTTGGAAAAACGATTAGCCAGTTTAGCTAAGACTTTTGTGGGAGCTACACCAACGGATACTTTGATGCCCGTCCATTGTTCAACCGTTTCTCTTATTTCGCGTGCAATTGAAGGGATCTGATCAATGGTAAAGCCAGAGAGATCAACAAAAGCCTCATCTACTGAATACACTTCCACCTTTGGTTTACCGAGCATGAGCCGGAGTGTTTCCATTACCCTCCAGCTTAGATCACCATATAAATTATAATTGGAGGAGAATACGGCGATATCATGTTTTTGGATCAGGGGTTTTGCCATGAAATAAGGCCCGGCCATTTCAACCCCGAGCCGCTTGGCTTCATCACTTCGTGATACAATGCAACCGTCATTATTGCTCAATACCACCACCGGCTTATTATCAAGCCAGGGTTTGAACAATCGCTCACAGGAGCAGTAAAAATTATTACAGTCTACGATTGCTTTCATGCCTGTAATTGGTTATACCGCATGGATCACAAAAGTGACCACTCCCCATACGGTAAAATCAGTGAATTCCGCCAGGTTGATAGCTTTGAACCGATTATTTTCAGGTATCAGGAATGCAGATGAAAAGTTTTTATGAAAACGCCTCACCAGCATTTCACCGTTGAGAATGGCAACAATGATCTTTCCTTCACCCAGTTTGATGGAACGATCTACTATCAGTACATCATTATCAAATATTCCGGCTTCACGCATGGCATCACCTTTCATGCGAAAAAAATAAGTTGCAGGTTTATTGCGGATCAGTTGTTCATTGAGATCAATGCCGCGTTCCATAAAATCATCGGCAGCCGCACCAAAACCGGTTGCATTGGCAGTTTTCACCTGTTGCTGAGTAAACTGTTTGGAACCTTTATAGGCTGATCCATAGAATTCTTCTCCATCCATATAAAAATTATTTAAGCCTGGTGTTGATCCATAGGCAATATGTGAAATCGGTTTGCATCCTAAAGGTCAGAAATATTTTTGGTAAAACTAAAAATATTAGTAAATTTATGCTAAGAATATGGGTAAGTACTTTTTATTATTTTAAACAGATGGGTTATGCAGTTGACAGGTATGACTATGCCCGGGTATGGGGTATTTGAATACATGCTGGTGGTTAATCCTCATGCTGAATTGGGGAACCGTGTGATGCAGATCAGGAAGGAATTCAAAGAGGCCTTCCAGGTGGAATCCGGAATGGGTGGCAGGCCAAATATGGGGTTGGTCAATTTCCTCCAGTATGAGATGATGGAGGAGAGGATCATAAACCGATTGCGGACAGTGGCCATGGGGTATCCTCCTTTTAAGGTTGAGCTAAAGGATTTTGGAAGTTTTCCTTCTCATACAATATTTATCACCATTACATCCAAAGTGCCGGTACAGGGCCTGGTGAAGCAGATACGTAGTGAGGCACAGCGGCTGATGAAGCTGAATGATGATAATAAACCGCATTTTATCATGGAGCCACATCTCACCATTGCAAGGAAATTAAAACCCTGGCAATATGAGAAAGGATGGCTGGAGTATAGCCAGAAACATTTTGCAGGCCGGTTCATTGCAGATTCCATGGTGCTGCTGAAAAGGCCGGTTGGAGATCCCGATAGCAATCGGGAGAAGTATCAGGTGGTAGAGCGTTTCACCTTTCAAAACTTACCGATTGCAACCAGGCAGGGCCAACTGTTTGGTTAATCAGAGAGATGATGACCCGATAGCTATCAGGTTCAACCCTAAATACCCTTGTCCTGTTGCATGTAGTGTGTTTTTTTGAGTTCTGGTATTCTAGTTAATCAGTATCCGTCCAAAACAGGGATGCAGGTCTTTCTGCATTAAGGAGAATGAAGAGTAGTATAGTGAAGAAGCCCGGTTAGCAGCGATTCTTTGTTCTCCTTTTCCTTTTCTCCTTTTCCTGGGGAGGGCCGGCATAAAACAAAATCTATGTCTGAAAAATTACAGCAGGATCATTATAAGATCACTCCCAAGAAAACAGAAATTAATAATTCCCCGGATAGTGAAGAACAGGAAGGCCAGGCACCACAATACCTGCAGGGAAGGGGAGCACAGTTCAACACAAAGAACAGGTTTTTAAAGAATGAAAAGACAAGGGAACATATAGAGGCGGTTGACGATTGGTCGGAAGACAATTCACCCACCCAGTATCTGGAGCAGGAATCAAAAACCATTGTGAATAAAGTGGAGAGTCCGGATGTGGGAATGGCTTATAGTATGAATCCATATGCAGGTTGTGAACATGGTTGCATTTATTGTTATGCGCGCAATGTGCACGAGTATTGGGGCTATAGTGCGGGCCTTGATTTTGAGCGTAAGATCATTGTGAAGAAGAATGCCCCTCAATTGCTTCGCAAATTCCTTATGCATCCAAAATGGGAATGCACTCCCATAATGCTCAGTGGCAACACAGACTGCTATCAGCCAGCCGAACAAAAGTACCGCCTCACCCGTTCCCTGCTTGAAGTATGTAATGAGTTCAACCAGCCGGTTGGCATCCTTACCAAAAATTCATGGATAATAAAGGACAAGGATATTCTGCAGGAGATGGCAAAGAAGCAGCTTGTTTCTGCCATGGTATCCATCACTTCCTTTAATGAAGATCTCCGCCGGGTAATGGAACCTCGTACCACTACGGCTAAACAGAAACTGAAAGTGATTGAAGAGTTGAGCAAGGCTGGTGTAAGAATGGGAATTATGATGGGACCCATGATACCCGGGCTTAATGAACATGAAATGCAACGGATCATGAAAGCTGCCAGTGAAAGCGGAGCTACTTTTACTGCGTATACTTATATCCGGCTGAATGGAGCTATAAAATTTCTGTTCCACGACTGGTTATACAAAAACTTTCCTGACCGGGCAGATAAGGTATGGCACCTTATTGAAGCAAGTCATGATGGCAAAGTGAATGATACCCGCTGGGGCGTAAGAATGCGGGGAGAAGGAAGTATCGCCCAGATGGTTTCACAACAATATAAGAAATATGGTAAGCTGTATGGCATGAATGAAGAAGAATGGAGCCTGGATACTACCATTTTCAGGAGACCAGGGGAGCAGGGACGCCTGTTTGATTAATTGCAGGGTATTTTATACAGTACGGAGGCACCCTATGTGTGTCGCATCCTTCTCTTAATGCTTTCCGTTTTTTTACCAAAAAACATTGTTTTTCTCACCTACTCTCGCATTTCCACAGGTTCTACATTTAATCCGTCGCTAATCAATTAATAAGCTAAACACTTAAAAAAAGAACCGCGTATGGAAAATGATTTTTCACACCTGCATGGTCAGGATAAGATTGATGCAGAAAACGATTATCTCAAAATGAAATTAATGTTGGAGAGAGGAGCCCAATTTGGACCCTATGGAAACTATGTTGCCAACCCTGCTGAAGAAAACCGGTTTCTAAAAGATATTATGGATTTTGAAGAGCAGGTGGCGCAGCAGAAAATGATTAAGGTATATGAAAGGATCGGCAGACCTACGCACTTCAAACCGGTTAATCAAATACCAGATCATGAAATGGATGATGCCTGGATGGAACTGGCTAACTTCCTTTTCAGACATGGTATCAGTATTGGTGTTTGCAGTCCTAATGTGACACTTCGTGAACTTTACCGTTTTGCCATTGAGGAAATGTTTTATATGGAAATGGAAGATGCCAGAGTTCCCGGCGTGATCTATGGTTTTGTTTATGATCAGTTTCATCCTGATCCCGTGTATGAAAATATGCGCCTGGCACTGGAAGAGTGTATCATTTATATTTTGAGTAAAGAAGCCACCTCCTGGACCGAACAGATCAGCCAGGATAAGCTGAGACTGAATGAGCATTATCCGTTGACGGTATCGGAAATGAAGAAGTTGATCGATAGATTTAAGTCAGTGTATGAAGACCTGCAATTAAGCGAGATCACTGAAGTAGCCTGTGAGATGGACTCAACCTATTCCAATGTCACCGGAAGATATGTTGTATCTATGTTCACCGGCGTTGAATGGCATAAGATTACGGGTAACTGGAAAGTGGAGATGCAACTGGACAAACCTTCCGGATTCTGGTTCATCACAGGAATCTATATTGAGAATATCCGGTTTTAACCTGAAAATTCCTGATTGAAAAACCGAAAACGGTAATACCTAACCAGTAATTTTTTAAATTTATCCAAAAAGCAGCGTGATCGTCCGCATTCAATGCATTGACAAGGTTGGCCTCGTTGCAGGTATTGCCACTGTAATGGCCACTGCTGACTGCAATATCATCTCCATGCGCGAACATGTAGATACCATTGCCAATCTTTTCTTTACGCGACTGGTTGCTGAACAGAATGAGGACAGTCAAGTCCTATTACAAAGACTTAAGTCTGTACTCCCTACCAATGCAATAGTGCAGATCAATCCTGATCCGGAGAAAAAGATCATTCTGCTTGTTACCAAAGAACATCATTGCCTGGGAGATATCCTAATACGACATCACTTCAATACGCTCGGCGCCAGAATACAATGCGTTATCGGCAATTATGATCACCTGCAGAATATCTGTCAAAGATTTGAAGTGCCCTTTCATTTTGTATCTCATGAGAATATTGAGAAGGAGGAATTTGAAAGAAGGATTCTATCACTTATTTCGGAATATAGTTGTGATTACCTTGTGCTGGCTAAGTTCATGCGGATCCTTTCGCCTCAATTGGTAGCGCAATTCCCCAATCGCATCATCAATATTCATCACTCTTTTCTTCCTGCATTCGTGGGTGCCAGTCCTTACCGGCAGGCATGGTTACGCGGCGTTAAACTGATTGGCGCAACAGCTCATTTTGTAAATAATGATTTGGATGAAGGCCCCATTATTGAACAGCAGATCATTCCAGTTAACCATGGCTATACTGCTGATGATATGGTGAAGGCAGGTAAAGAAATCGAAAAGGCCGTCCTGGCCAGAGCGTTACAAATGGTTTTTGAAGATAGGGTGTTTGTTTACAACAATAAGACCGTGGTGTTTGAGTAGGGAAGATATATTATCCTTCAACCTTCACTCGACTCTTATTCGACTCTTATTCGACTCTGATTCGACCAGGGCCGAAGAGAACAACCTGACATTCTGCTATAACCTGGCTACTAAACGACCGAGAGTCGAATGAGAGTCGAATGAGAGTCGAATGAGAACCGAATGAGAACCGAAGAAACTGCAACAGATATGCAGGAAGATGGCAACAGATTTTCTAAACTCGGGAAGGAAATTATTATAAGAGACAACCACTCTACAAAGTGTAATAAGTAAATACCAGTAGAAAAGCAAGGAAGCTGGCTGTCAGATTGGCAGAGATGAAGATCGGTTTCACGTTCGGTTGTTGAGCGATGCCTGTAAATATTCAGCTACCGATTGTGAGTTACCATTACGAACAGGAGAAATGGTTTGAAGAGAAAATACCATTTTAGAACCAGGCCTGCCGCTCCGTGTTCTGATCTTTGGCGGCAGGTGCCGGTTCAATAGTTGAAACAGGAGCTTCCTTCTTCTTTGAAGTTTCTTTGGTCTTAGTGAGGGTCTGAACGTCTGATTTGGTGATGATGCCACCAATCTTCGCATTCTTCTCCATATGGATCTCTGCGGTGTTGATATTTCCTTTAATGACAGCACCGCTCTGGACATTGATCTTATTGCAACTCTTCACATGGCCATTGATCTTTCCATAAACAAGCAATTCATCTGCAGTAACATCTCCATTGATAATTCCTTCTTTGAGAATTATGATCCGGCTCTTGGTAAGTACATCACCATTGATTATACCGGCGATCTGTCCCGGTGAATCCGTCTGGATGGTACCGGTGATCATCATCTCTTTAGGAATAAGGAAGCTATCCTTGCGATGAGCGGAGCTTAACAGGCTGTCGAGTTTCATTAATTAATTCTACACGTTCATTCCCGGGTTTTCAAAATACGAAACAGCAGTTGTAGCATTTCCCAGGTCAATGCCAATACAGCGTGTAGCCTTGTTATCAGATATCCTCAATGAATTATAGAGGTAGCCAATACTGATGATATACTCTGGATGCGGGGCAACTTCTACAGGAATAAATCCAGCGAACTCTTCCCTTATTGCATCATACAGTTCAGTATAATTGGCGCCACCACCCATGAGGTAGATCTTGTCGCAACTCTCCAGATCAGCATCTGTGAAATGTTTGCGCAATTGAGGCGATACTACTTCTTTGTAATACTGGGTGAGCAATTCTTTTTTCAGGTCAGTAAGATCAATACGCTTTCTGTTTGTAAACAATGATCCTTTGATGAAAGCTTCATCCAGCTGGTATTCATTCTTCATTTCCAGGAAATATTTCTGGCTGAGTTCACGGCCCAGATTATTGATCACATAACGAATACCATGTGAACTGAAATTGGTCCGATGCACCAGGCCATCTGAACTTGCCAGTGCGCCTTCCATTGTGCCAAAGCCAAAACTTAGGGCAATGAAGTTTTCATTTTCAGCATGCGGCAATATTTTTTTCAGACCAATAATACCACCTACTATTTCAGGGATCACTTCATACTGGTCAACTATGAATGTGTTCTTTCGAATGCTGCCTTTGAGATTAAAAGTTCTTGTATCGTAATCCAGCATGAAATGGCGTTTGGCCAAATAATGCTCTGCAGCTGATTTGTAAACATTGTATGTGGAGAAAGGAAACCCAAGTGTGATTACAAAAGGATGCTCCACCTTTTCTACAACATTGGTAATGGCAGAGCGGAACAGGATATCAAAATCTTCTTCAGTAGGCGCGGCATTAACCACGCGCCCTGGACTAACAGCTCCTTTCCTGGCGAGGTTGCCGACTAAATACCATTTCTCACCTCTTTTAATTTTTAGTCCGTTAAGAAGATCTTTTGCTGAGTTTTCAGTATTTCCGAAAGCTGTTTCGAAAATACTCGGGAAGTTGATAGTAGCGTTGTTCATAACAGTATCTATTGGAGTTTGGAGATTATGTGAACTGAATTTACAATTATTTTAAAGGCCGGGACGGCATTTTGCATTCGGGAGCAGGCTTGTGGATAAGTTCTGCACAAGTGTGGGCTTACTAACAATCCCAATGCAAAGAGGCTGTCTCAAAATCCGAGATAGCCTCTTTTTATTCGGGTAGGTGATGGACACAATTTCGATTTACGCGAAACTCAGGGGCTTCAAAAACCTTTTCAGACAGCCTCTCTAACGATTATCATACTGTTAATGCTAATTGGCTTTGCTCACTTCTACACTCCACGCGCTTCCACTGCTCACCTGATGAATCTTTGCAAAACTACCCATATTCAATGCAAAGGATAATTGCAATAAACTGTTGAGATAGGCTAAGGGTTTTCCCTTGGCAACGGCACCAAATGTTTCAAAATAAGGCATAATGCCTTCATATGCTTTTTGCCTGTTATTGAAAATGCGCACCTGTAGTTTATCTCCGGGTTTTAATTTCAATTCATTGAAAAGTTCCGCACTGATATTGGTCCATACATTTCCAAATTGAATATCCAGTACCGGTATATTTCCCTTTATTACATTTCCTGAAAGTGTTGCTTTCTGATAAGAGATCATTACTGGCTCCGCAGGCAAAGCCTTTCCTACCTGCTCATAGCTGATTACACCGGATGCAAGCCGGGCACCCGTATATGCATATACATCCCTGCCATGGAATGTGTATGATTGCTCACTATTTTTTCTCCGGTTCACCGCTTCATCAATCTCTCTCAGTTCTGCAATGCCCAGGGTTTCGGCAATTAATGTAAGGGTACCATTATCCGGAGTAACGATGTACTGACCGGTCTTTGTTTTTGCCACTACTGATTTACGGCTGGTACCAACACCAGGATCAACTACTGATACAAACACCGTCCCTTCTGGCCAGTAAGGAACAGTTTGCATAAGGCGATAAGATCCCTCCCAGATATTGTAAGCTGGTATCTCATGGGTGAGATCATATAGTTTCAGATCCGGAGATACACCCATGGCCACTCCTTTCATAGCAGATACTGCTCCATCCTTTAATCCAAAATCTGATTGAAACACCACAATCTTTGATTGGGCATTTGAAACAATTACAAACGATAAAATAATTACTGATAATAATAGTCTTCGCATCTTTATAAAGTTTAAAACAAAAATCCGGAAGCAAGTTCCGGATTTTTTACAATGCACGCATGTGAAGGTCAAAAATTCAGTACAAGTCTGCTAAACAGTCGTAAACCATTAAATCCCATTTGTACAGATTCCCATGCACCGCCAGTCTCATTATCAAATGACTCATAACGGGCATTTGGAACTGCTGCAAAATCAGGATGAACATTGAATAAATTATCTGCCCCTATAAAAAGGGTTACCTTTTTAGAGAATGTATAGGAGAGGAAAATATCGGTTGTTACCTTGCCTCCGTATTTGAAGATCTCTGGAGTTACATGGACCTGGTCACTATAACCATCAATATCCACATAAGGATCAATTCCTGTAAAGCTTCCGGAGATATCCGGATCACCGGGGCCTCCGGTACCTGCGCGACTGGCCAGGCCTGTCCATCCAAAACCCTTCGTTGCCATCTTGCCATAATAAATAAAATGAACACCTCCTCCTAATTTGTTGCAGGTATAATCAAGATTCAAAGCCAGTTTTGCTTTGGGAGCAGAAGAAATAAGAAAGGCTTCTTCCCGGTCACTAAAAAAAGTCTTGCGATGAAGGTAACTGTCATTCAGTTTGGCTGGCACATGCACTTCATCAATGCTCATATCCTGAATATTGCCTGTAAGCAATGCCCTGAATGATTTATTCTGCCATCTTTTGTTATAATCAACAACTATATCAATTCCATAATTGGTTGTGTTCACTGCATTGTCGAAAAACTGGGCAGTGGATACGCCAATATTATCCAGTGCAGTTGTGAATTCATTGGGTAATGAATTATCATCCGCACTAAATAAACCGGATAATACGATGCGGTCTTTTACTTTCACCATGTATCCATCCAGTGTAAACGTCAGATTGTTTGTTGGTTTCCAGGTAAAGCCAAGGCTTCCGTTGATAGATGTCTCATCTTTCAGTTCAGGAATACCAGCAGCTATTGTAATAACATCATCATTACGTGCTATCCGGGACTGTACCAGTTGACCACCGCTGAAAGAAGTGAGTGTATTGCTGAAATTGATCTGTTGAAGGGAAGGCGCTCTGAAACCGGTACTTACTGATCCCCTCAGATTGAATTTAGGCGAGATCTTATAACGTGCGGCTATTTTTCCTGTAACTACTGAACCAAAGTCTGAATAGTGTTCGTAACGTGCAGCAAGGTCTACCAGCCATCCGCTTGTCCAGGAGTTTTCATAATCCAGGTACACGCCTTCCACCGTACGGTTTGCATGTACTTCGTCTGCAGGACTAAATCCGGGAAATCCCTGTGATCCGGGTGCCTGGTCAAATGGATTGCTGTACCCCTTATAGGATGCTTCTTCACCTTTGTAAATTGAATATCGTTCATACCTGAACTCGGCTCCTGTAGCGAATGTGCTTGTGCGGGAAGTACTTTGGAAGGTTTTGCTTAGATCAAAGTTGGTAGTATTCTGAAGAAAATTAAATCCTCCGTCATCAAAATGAGTCTGGGCAATGGAGTTGAGGATGGAAGCATTGAATGTTTTATCGCCATAATAATGGAAATCATTTCTGCCAAGTGTATTGCTTGCATCCCAGTTCCATCCTCCTCCAGACATACCTTTAAATCCAAGGGCCATTGAATAATCCGTTATATGCGTTTGAATATGCGGATTATAATACTGCTCTCCATCTGATGAGGTACGCATGATGGAAGGAACATAAATAATGTTACCGCTATTATCTACCGGGAAACGGTCAGGTCTTGCGCTCCAGTTACGGGTATAGGCAAAGGCATCCGAAGCTTTGTAATTGTATCCACCAAATGAATAAAAAGTGGCTTTCCCTGCAGGAAGCTCCAGGTTATACATGCCACCTCCGCTGGTAACTGAGCCATCACCAAAAGCACGGCGACCGCTATTCAATAACAGTGCATCAGGATTGGTATTTATATTGGTGTCACCAACCTGGCGGTAGGTCTTGGCCTGTTTTAAGAAATCAAGTGAGATATTGATCAGTCCACCCTTATTTCCGAGTTTGAAACCATTGTTTGCTGATAATGCAAATGTGCCTCCATCTATAGGGTGACTGTAATAATACTGGTTACCCTGTCTTGCTTCGTAGGCGTTGAATTTTTTATCATAGTATCCAGACCAGCCTGCGTTGATATTCCAGTGATTTATATCTTTTTTCAAAATGATATTGATAACACCAGCCATTGCGTCTGAACCATATTGTGCAGATGCGCCATCTCTTAATATTTCAATGCGGTCAACAGCTGCCTGTGGGAATGCATTCAGGTCAGCCCCGCTATTTCCTCTTCCTCTTGTACCAAACAAACCAACAAAAGCAGTTTGATGGCGGCGCTTTCCATTGATCAATACAAGTGTCTGATCCGGTCCCAGCCCTCGCAATGTTCCAAGATCAATATGATCTGCGCCATCTGCACCACTCTGTTTGTTATAATTGAAAGAAGGAGCAGCAGAATTTAAAATTGATGTAAGGTCCATTTTGGCAGTAGGTGCTCCCGCCTGATTTATGTTGATGACATCAACTGGTACAGGGGAATCTGTTCTTACACGTCCTCCACGCCGCGAACCAACCAATACTATCTGTCCCAATTCTTCCATTGTGCTTTCAAAAGAAATGGAGATATAACTCTGTCCATTTACATTGATTGAAATTGTTTTATAACCTATTCTGCTTACTTCCAGAACATCTGAGGCTGAAGCCCTGATACTGAATGATCCGTTGTCGCCGGTAACAACGCCCGCCCGGGTTGAGCGCACCATTACTGAAACCCCTGGAACTCCTTCATTGGTTTTTGAATCAGTTACTTTCCCGGTTACAGTTTGTCCATAAAAAAAATAAGTGGCCAGAGTGGCCACTGTCGTTAGAAGCAGTTTTTTTGGTAATCTCATACAGGATTGTTTCATTTAAGGTAGGACAAATAAGGCGATTTTGAATTTTTGAAATTGGGAAATTTTGAAATTAAACTTGCAGTTGCAGAATTCAATTTCAAAATTTCCCAATTCCCAGGCTTCAAAATGTCTGACCAGGAGTTATACTTTAATATAGATCTTCTTCTTATCCATAAAATAGCAGATGGCCCACATGAAAATGATAACACATATTGCGTAGAACAGGGAACCCAGTCGCGGATCACCAGGTACATTTGAAAATCCTTTGGTATAAAGAAAATTCCAGGGATTTACTCCATCACCCATCCTGATCAGTGATAATCCTTTTGGCAGAAATGCACTGAGTGCAAATACAAATAATGCGTTTTTCCCAAATACATCAAAGAATCTTGTAAGGAAATTTCTTTTGTCTTTGAATTCTATGAGATAGATCATGGTTGCAATAGTCAAGGTGGCAAGTCCTGAGGTGTAAATCGTAAATGAGCTTGTCCAGATCTTTTTATTGATTGGGAATATCATGTCCCAGCAGAAGCCGGTAACGATTAATGCAATTCCGGCCACAAACAATCCACTGACCATTTCATGGGTTTTACCTTTCTTCTGGATATAGTCTCCAATCATATAGCCAAAGATTACTTCGGCAATGGCGGCCATTGTACTCATAAGACCTTCCGGATCAAAAGCAATACCCTCGCCTTTATACATGTGTGGTACGCCGAGGATCTTTTTATCGATATCCGTTCCAAACCATCCCTGAATGCTAAAAGGATCAGCCGGATTACAGATAACACAAAGCAGCCAGTATACAAGTAGCAACAGGAGTGCTATATAAAATGCCTTACGGATCTTGGAGTAATAAATGATAATGGAAGCAAAAAAGTAACAGAGTGCTATGCGTTGTAACACACCCAGGATACGTACTCCTTTTGTTTCGTCAGCAGGATTTACCCAATGAATAAAGGAGAGATGTCCATCTGTCCATCGTACAAAAGGCCACCAGTTCAGAAATAAACCGATGAGAAATATCAGGGCTGTTCTTTTGATGACTTTTTTCCAGAAGGCAGCATCGCCTCCAGCTTCCAGTCTTGGCATTACAAATGACAGTGCATTTCCCACGGCAAAAAGAAAGAAGGGGAAAACCAAGTCAGTGGGCGTTAATCCATGCCAGGGTGCATGTTCAAGTGGTGGATAGATATGTGACCATGAGCCAGGATTGTTAACCAGTATCATCAGGCAAACGGTTGCACCACGAAACACATCAAGCGAGTAGAAGCGTTTGTTCATTTAAATGGGTTGGGGTTATTATGGTAATTTTAAGCTTCTGAACAGGAACGGTTAGTAAAAGATAAATATATTACTTTGGTTGTGCAACAATACTGAGGTGAAAGCGCTCCTTAATCGTTAAAACGCTGTTTTATGTCTCTGGCAAATTCCCATATACATCCTTCTGCTATAATTGATAACGGTGCCCAGGTAGGAGATGGTACCCGGATCTGGCATTTCTGTCATCTCATGTCCAAATCAAAAGTTGGCAAAAACTGCATTCTGGGTCAGAATGTATTTATTGATAATGATGTGATATTAGGCAATGGAGTGAAGGTGCAGAACAATGTTTCAGTGTACAAAGGAGTAATCATAGAAGATGATGTATTTCTCGGCCCTTCCATGGTGTTTACCAATGTGATCAATCCCAGGAGCTTTATTGAAAGAAAAGATGAATTCAGAAAAACCATTATTCGAAAAGGTGCCACCATTGGTGCCAACAGCACCATTCTTTGCGGAGTTGAAATAGGTTCCTATGCCATGGTTGGAGCAGGCGCAATGGTGGTAGGTAACGTGAGTCCGTACGGCCTGGTGGTTGGTAATCCTGCCCGCCAGATAGGCTGGGTAAGTGAGGCTGGAATAACCCTTGATTTTACGGCTGAGGGGGTGGCTGCCTGCCCTGCCACGGGTAAGCGTTATAAGTTAATGAACCAGATGGTTTTTCCTGTTTCCTAGTTATCAACTCATGGGGACAAATCATTCAGAATCCGGTTATTTTATTCTTTCCTCAGTCCCATTTCCCCCTATATTTGCACCCGAATAAAGTAGATCTACGATAGGCCTTTACACTTATCGTACCCGGTCATGTTAAACCCCCTCCATGTGACTGAGATGGCGAAGCCGTCAAAAAAATCATCGATGACACGCAAATGGTTGGCTATTTATAGCAAACCGCGCTGGGAGAAAAAAATCAACCAGCTACTCCAGGAAAAGGGGCTGGAAAGCTATTGCCCTCTCAACAAGGTGAGACGTAAGTGGAGTGACCGGGTAAAAGTGGTGGAAGAGCCACTTTTCAAATCGTATGTATTTGTAAAGGTTAGTGATAATGACCGGGTCAATGTGCGCATGACGCCCGGGGTCATCAATTTTGTTTATTGGGAAGGGAAACCTGCCGTGATCAGGGAAAAAGAGATCAATGCCATCCGTCGTTTTCTGGATGAATATGAAAACGTGGAAGTTAAGCCCATTAATTTCAGGGTGGACCAGCGGGTAAAGATTACCACCGGGCCCCTAATGGATCAGGAGGGGAAGGTGGTAAGTTTGCACAGGAAGACAGTGAAAATAGCTATTGACAGTCTGGGATATGTGTTGGTGGCCTATATTGACAGAACTAAATTAACTTCGACCCGATCTGAAGGATAGGGACATAGCCTTTAAGCAGCTTCTTACCATTAAAGAACTATAAATGAAATTCCTCCGTTCTCTCACAATTTTATTTTTCCCTTTATACATCATCTCTTGCAGTACACAGCAGAAAACACCCAATTATATCCAAAATGTAACTGATACATCGGGTAATGGGTCCTTGCAGATCCCTGTTTTGCGTATTCAGAAAGATGATCTCCTTTCTATCCAGATCTATAGCACCACTACAAGAGCTGAAGTGGATGCCATTTATAATCTCGGACCTGTTTCCAGTAGTGCTCCTTCCGGTCAGGGGGGCAGTTCGGCAACCACCTCATCACCCGGTTTCCTGGTAGATGCTGATGGGAATATCCATCATCCTAAACTGGGAGTTATTCATGTTGAAGGGCTGACAAAAGAGGAAGTGGCAAATGAGATCAAAAAAAGATTAACCGAGCCGGTAAAATTATTGGACGATCCCACTGTTATTATCCGGTTCCAGAATTTAAAGATTACTGTCATAGGTGAGGTGAACAGGCAGGGTGTGGTTACAATTCCCAGTGAACGCGTTACCCTGCTTGAGGCCGTAGGATTAGCCGGTGGGCTTACTGACTATGCATTAAAAACATCTGTAAAAGTAGTTAGGGAAACCGATGGAAAAAGGGAGATAGGCATGGTTGATCTGTCTTCCAGCCAACTTTTTGAGTCTCCTTATTACACACTTCGGCAAAATGATATGGTTATAATTGATCCTATGCCCAGGAAGGCCAAAAAAGCTGATCAGGATATGGTTATTCAACGGGTCAGTTTTGGGCTTAGCATAGTTACAGCCATCGCCCTTGTTTATAATATTTTTAAGTAACTGTAAGAATATAATTTCTTTTGAATGGAAGATCATTTAAGTTCAAATAATGGTAACACCACCAGGGGAGAATTATGGGGTTTAAGTGCAAGGGATATTTTTTATAAATATGTACGGTTCCTGCCTTTATTTCTATTGTCCCTTGCGGCCGCCCTGCTGGTAGCATGGATATACCTGAGATATTCTACACGTATCTACAGTTCTACTGGAACCATGCTTATTAAAAATGAGAAGCCAGCCAGCCGTGAAGATAAGGTAACGGATATCCTTGAAGGAAGCAATCGTTCTCAGAATATTCAGAATGAAATAGAAATAATGCGATCACGGCCTTTGATGGAAAGAGTTGTGAATCGTATCCATCTTCAGGTAAGTTATATAGCCAACGGAAAGATTAAGGACTTTAATGTATACAAGCAGGCTCCATTTCAAATGGAGGTTTATGAAATAGCTGACTCCACTGCCTCTTTTTCCATAAAGATCAAGATGGTTAGCAGTCAGATATTCCGGATAGATAATGAATCGAATTTTTCATTCGGCAAAGTATTTCAAAATAAATACGGCATATTCAGACTGGTAAAAACAGGGACAATAGCTCCGGGTAGTGACTTTACCATCAATTGGGAGCCTTCCACTGTAGTGGCAAGCAATCTGGTGCGAAATTTAAAAGTGCAACCTCAAACACCGGGAACAGGTATTTTATCTGTGAATATTCAAACATCGAGTGCTTTGATGTCGGCCGATATTGTCAATTCCTTAATGGTCCAGTATGATTCAATGACGGTTGAGCAAAACAATTATTCAACCGATCAAATGCTTCATTTCATAGATGAACGGTTGAATATTTTTACTCGTGAGATTGATACGCTACAAGCCAAATATCTTCGATATAAG
>CAMLGP010000001.1 GCA_946479535.1 uncultured Bacteroidota bacterium | reverse complement strand
CTATTTTATAGATGATCATACCACCGAAACTTCACGCCTCGCGTACTACAAGATCAATTCCTACAAATTAGCTTTAACTAACGCTTCTTATTGTGCAAGCAAGGAAGAGTTACAGCAGATCATTAATAACACATTGCTGAATTATGTGAGCCCGGATTCTGTGCTTTGCAATGAAAGCTTTTTTGATGGGCAACACGAGAACTAATAACCCAAATACAAAAAACACCAAGGTCAATTATTCCCAATGAAAAGGAGTATGGCAAAGCCATACCCCTTTTCATTATTTTTTACACCGTTGTTGGTCTTTCCCGTCAGACCTAAACCTTTACGCCATTGTTGGCGTTTCCCGCTTATTTTAAACCATTTCCATGTACGGGATATGTGAGCAGCAACAACCCGCCTGGTTTAAATTTTTAACAACTGTGCATTCTTTTGAGCCTTCAATGCCAGTTCAGTGGCAAGCAAACAATGCTCCTGTGGCATGGCGGTCTCTGTCCTATTGACTACATCATCCACAAACTGCTGACCAAAAGGAAGTGGTTCCTTATTACAATCCATATAGGTCGTTTCTTTCTGATTGACCAGGTAAAGATGATTGCCATTATCATGATTGGCGATATCAATATTCTTTCTGATCTCAATAAATCCGTCCGTTCCTAAAATGGTAAGTCGGCCATCTCCCCAGGTCTTCAACCCATCCGGTGTGAACCAGTCTACCCGGATATAACCCGCACCACCATTTCCTTTGAGCATCACATCTCCAAAATCTTCAAACTTTGGATACTGCGGATGGTTCACATTGCCAACCTGTGAAGCTACAACACTGGCCTGGGTGGAACCCGTAAAGTAAAGGAATTGATCAAACTGGTGAGATGCGATATCAGTTATGATCCCACCGAAGTATTTTTTATCAAAAAACCATTCTGGCCGGGTAGGAGCTCCCATCCGGTGGGGACCCATACCAATCGTTTGAATTACTTTGCCGATGGCTCCCGCTTTAACCAGCTGGCCTGCTTTAACTGTTGCACGATTTTCAAAACGCTCACTGTACATTATGGAATAGATTCTTTTGGTCTCCTTCTGTACTTTCCGTACCTGTGCCAGTTGATCCAGGGTGGTGATACCAGGCTTGTCTACCAGGTAATCTTTTCCGGCTTTCATTACTTCAACGCCTAATGGGGCTCTTTCAACCGGTATGCCTGAGCTCAATACCACCTGAATGGATTTATCATCCAGGATCTCTTTTTTATCTTTTGCCAGTTTTGCATGCGGATATCTTTTCTGGAAAGCAGCAACAAGGTCAGGTTCTTTGGCATAAAAGGATACCAATTGGCCTCCACCACGCGTCACAGCTTCAACCATTCCATAAATATGACTGTGATTGATATTGATTACGGAGAATCTGATTCTCGGTTCCTGTAGGTTCATTGCAGGTGTTAAGGGTTTCTCCAAAGTTCCTGCATTAGATAATTCTTCAATTGCTTTTTTGGAAAAAGCGGATAATAAAGTGATTCCGGTTGCGGCAGCGGCTGTATGCTTAATGAACTGTCTGCGATCTGAACCATTGTTTTTCCCCATGGCAAGTTTCTTTTTGATTATAATAAATAAAATGTAGTACGTAAATGTAAGATTCAATTTTAGATTGGATCACATTTACATTCTACATATTTACGCAAACGTTTTAATGGCTAACGATAATCATACTGTCTAGAAGCAGGAAAGAACAGCAAGTTCCGGGTTGTATTTAGCTCTGAGGCTTTGCACCTTTGAATTGTAAAACTTATAGTATGTCTAATTTTAAGATTGTACCACTTAGTGAAGAATATGCAGCCAGTATTCGTCTAAACCAGGTAGATGATTTTGGGCACAATATTGTTGAGCAAATTGCAACAGGAAAAGGCCCCTGTCGCGTTTCATTAAGACCCTTTGTAAAAGGGCAGGAAAGTCGACTTCTGTTCTCGCACAGCCCTTTTACAATTGATAATGCCTACAACCAGCGAGGCCCGGTTTTCATCAATAAAGAGCCGGTAAAGGCTTATGGTAATATCTACCGGTTCCCCCCTGAGATCAAAGCTGATAAAAAGAGTTTCCCGCTTACCTTAATTGGATACAATACCAATCAGATGATGGTTTCTACTCAATTGGTTGGGGATAATGATGTTGAAGAAATGATTGATGATATTTTCAAAAATCACCCGGAAGTGGCTTTTCTCCACTCCCGGAATGCCCAGGCTGGCTGTTTTATCTGTAAGATTGAACGGTTTGATGGCCAACTGATTGATCCTTCTTTCCTTAAGTCTGAATCTGCTAGTTTTTTCTGATTGAATTCTTTCAGGTTTTATTCTGGTATTATTCGACTCTTATTCGGGTTAAAAGCGTTCCGAACGCTTTTAACCCGAATAAGATCAGAGTAAAGGCAATGAATCATCCCCTACTGACTCGTGGTTTAGGTTTTGCTGCACGGTTGCTCATTAGTTTGACTTCCTTGCTTGTTTCTTGCTTGCTTGTTGCTTGTTTCCCGCTGAAAAGTGCCGATTTTTAGCAAGGAACAAGCAACAAGCAAGCAACAAATAAGCAAGAAAGGGGCCTTTTTTAGCAACAAACAAGCAAGCCAGTAGCAACAAGACATCAAAAATATCCACTGAATCTTCAACTATTTCACCCGCTAACAATTGTTCGCCAGTACCTTCTGACCCTTATCTTTGCGGCGATCTAAATAAAACTCCATGCAGTTCCAGCTGAGCGAAGAACATTTGATGATCCAGAAGGCCGCCCGGGATTTCGCACGTACAGAATGCCTTCCCGGCGTGATCGAAAGGGATGAAAAACAGCAGTTTCCCAAAGAACAGGTTCTGAAACTTGCAGATCTTGGCTTTATGGGCATGATGGTAAAGCCTGAATATGGCGGAGCCGGTATGGACACGGTCAGCTATGTGCTAGCCATGGAAGAGATATCAAAGATCGATGCCAGTGTAAGCGTGTGTATGAGTGTGAACAACAGTCTGGTTTGCTATGGATTACAGGAGTATGGATCTGAGGAGCAGAAAAAGAAATACCTGACCCCTCTTGCGCAGGGCAAAAAAGATGGAGAATTATACATCGGTGCTTTTATGCTTAGTGAGCCCGAAGCCGGCAGCGATGCTACTTCCCAAAAAACCATAGCAGAAGATAAAGGAGATCATTATTTATTAAATGGAACCAAGAACTGGATCACCAATGGTGGTACAGCTTCTGTATACCTGGTGATGGCCCAAACGGATCCTGCCAAAGGTTCAAAAGGTATCAATACGCTCATTGTTGAAAAGAACTGGCCCGGTGTTACCGTAGCAGCCAAGGAAAATAAATTAGGCATTCGTGGGAGTGATACACATACCGTCATGTTTACCGATGTAAAAGTTCCAAAGGCAAACAGGATCGGAGAAGATGGATTTGGATTCAAATTCGCGATGAAAACACTTGCAGGAGGCCGCATTGGTATTGCATCACAGGCATTGGGTATTGCAAGTGGCGCTTATGAACTGGCCCGCGACTATTCCAAAACAAGAAAAGCATTTGGTACCGAGATCATGAATCACCAGGCCATTGCTTTCAAACTAGCTGATATGGCTACCAGGGTTGAAGCGGCAAGATTATTATGTCTCCGTGCTGCCTGGGAAAAAGATAATCAGATCGATTATACATTAAGTTCTTCCATGGCTAAAGTATATGCAAGCGAAACGGCCATGTGGACAACCGTTGAAGCGGTACAGATCCACGGTGGTTATGGTTTCGTAAAAGAATACCATGTAGAACGCCTGATGCGTGATGCCAAGATCACACAGATATATGAAGGTACTAGTGAAGTGCAACGGATCGTTATTAGTCGCGCTATACTGAAATAAGTTTTCCTACTTTCGAAAAATGGCAATCAATCTCGAAAATTATAAAAACATCAGGGCTGAACTGGGTGATAAGGTGGTGCTCGTAGCCGTATCCAAGACCAGGCCTGCTGAAGACATAAAAACGCTGTATGATCAGGGACAACGTGATTTTGGCGAAAATTATGTACAGGAGCTCATAGATAAACAGCCACAGTTACCTGCCGATATCCGCTGGCATTACATCGGTCATCTCCAAAGTAATAAAGTAAAATACATTGCTCCGTTTGTTCATCTCATTCATGGAGTAGACAGTTTCAAATTATTAAAAGAGATCAGCAGGCAGGCGCAAAAGCAGGGCCGGGTGATCAACTGTCTGTTGCAGGTGCATATTGCCCAGGAGGAAACCAAGTTTGGACTGGATGAGACAGAACTGGATGCTTTATTGAATGAGGTCAATAGTAATCCTTTGAAAAATATCGCAATAAATGGCATAATGGGAATGGCCTCCTTTACGTAAGACCTGAATAAGGTAAGATCAGAATTCAAAGAATTGAAAAGGCTTCATGATAAAGTGCTGCACAAACTTCCACAGGCCAGCATACTTTCAATGGGCATGTCTTCTGATTATAAAATTGCAGTAGAAGAGGGGAGTACCCTTGTGCGCATCGGCAGCTTACTTTTCGGCGAAAGAAAATAGGAGCGATTCATTGTAATCTTCGTGGCCGCGGTTAGTGGCCATGGTTCGTGTCTCACGAACCACTAATCAGGAATGGTTCATGAGACACGAACCATGGCAGCGGAACGACTAATCAGGAATGGTTTGAGACACGAACCATGGCAGCGGAACCACTAATCAGGAATGGTTCGTGATACACGAACCATGGCAGCGAACACGAACAATGACAGGAAGACGCCTAAAAATGGCAGTGAACACGAACAATGACAGGAAGACACCTAAACATGGCAGGATGGAGCGAAAACCATGGCAGTGTAACTAAAGACTAATGGCTAACAGCTAACGGTTAATAGCTTTCCTCATCGATAATCAGGTATATTCTTCCCCAGGTAAATATTCCGTTCCGCTTTTTGAAATTCTTCCGCCACTTTAATTTTCACAATTCCATTACCGCCGCGGTTCTCTGCCTTCTTTCTTTCATTTGCAGTAAGAAATGGATCATCGTCAAACAAATATTCATCGATATAATATTCATTCTTTCCGGGTTCTTTAATTGTAACATGAATATGTGCCGGTATATTTCCGCCAGGGTAAGGTGCAGGGCGAAGGGTGAAGAACTTGTATTCGCCTTTTTCATTGGTCTTCATCCAGCCTCTTAAATATCCATGTCGTTTGGCCCAGCCTGTTTCATCACCTTTCTTTGGATAAACTCCTGTTTGGTCAGTATGATAGATATAAATGATCACGTTGGGAGCAGGCGTTTTCCCATCTGCTTTATACACTACGCCATTAATAGCAAGTTTCTGACCTTTCTCCTTAAAATCCGGCAACCAGGCCATGTTCGATAATTTTTCAAACGCAACCGGACTTTCATAAATGGCTTCACAACCTTCACAACGTCCCCCTATTTGCGGGCCATTTGTTTTTTCAGGTTTATTGGGTCCCTGAGCGCAACTGGATATTGCAAAAAATAGTGCAATGGAACTGATAAACTGGAGTTTCATGCTGGTTTATTTTAAATCCAAGATGGGATACCTGTTGAAAAGCGGCAAATTTCTTACATCAATGGTAGTTCAGTCGTGATGAGATGCATCATTTCGTCAGGGCAATTCAACCTTATGTGTAAGGATTTTGTCCCTTGAGAAAGCGTAATTTTATTTTACAATATGCAAAACAGGGGTTTGTTAAGATATAAGATCCATCATCTTTTTTTCTGGATGTTGGTATCCGGTATCTGGTATTTCCTGCGCTATCAGGATTATGCCACCCCCGGCATTGCACTTTCTGTTACCCTGATCAAGGTGCTGGATCTGGCCCTGATGGTTTATATCACCAATTATGTACTGATACCTCAGTTATTTTATCGCAAAAAATATTTCCTGTTTATTCTGGCCTTTATACTGATGGTGGTAGCCAGCAGTACAATCAAGATGATGATACTGGGAAGGGTAACTGGCGATATACAAATGGCTACACTGTCTGGGAACCTGAAATCCCGTATCTACGATAATGTGATCCCGCATTTCTTTCTTGTCATAGCCGGAGCCGCCATTAAACTGATGATTGATTATACCAAGCTACAGCAGCGAATGGCAGAAACTGCACGTGAGAAAGCTGAAGCTGAATTGAATTTCCTGAAATCCCAGATCAATCCTCATTTCCTTTTTAATTCCCTGAACTCGGTTTATTTCCTGATAGATAGAAACAATACCGAAGCCCGGGAATCATTGCATAAGTTTTCCGATATGCTCCGTTATCAGTTGTATGAACTGAAGGGTTCAAAGATCCCCGTAGAAAGGGAAGTAACATATTTAAGAGATTATGTTGACCTGCAAAAACTTCGAAAGGATGAGCTTTATACCGTTGAATTCAATAGCTCTCCATCTGTAAAAGGGTTTGCCATTGAACCATTATTGCTGGTACCTTTTGTAGAGAATGCCTTTAAACATATTTCCCATTTTTCTTCAAAGAGCAATTATGTAAAGCTGGATATGCACCGTGAAAATGGACATTTTACCTTCTCCGCTGAAAATTCCAGGGAACCTGCTAAAACAACAGAACGGCCCGGAGGTATTGGTTTGGTCAATGTGAAACGAAGACTGGAATTGCTCTATCCAGGCAAACACACGCTGAGCATTCAAAATGATCCGGAAATATATAAAGTTGAATTAACCCTAAAGCTGGACAATTAATATGAGGAAACCCCCAATAGATATATTGCATTTGTTCCCTGTATTGAATAAAGAGCTGATCAGTTTTTTGCGCAGTCTTTCTCCGCAAGACTGGCAACGGCCAACCGTAGCGAAATTGTGGGATGTGAAAGATGTAGTAGCTCATTTGCTGGATGGCAATTATCGCCAGTTATCCGTACAACGGGATAAATGGACAGTTGAGCCAGACCGGCCCATTACTTCGTACCAGACGCTTGTTGATTACCTGAACCAATTCAATGCTGATTGGGTAAAAGCTGCAAAGAGAATGAGTCCGCAAATACTAATTGATGCACTGGAAATAACCAATCATCAGGTGTTTGAAATTTATAAAGGACTTGATCCTTTTGCTCCATCAGTTTACCCTGTTAGCTGGGCAGGTGAGTCAATGTCATACAACTGGTTTGATATTGCGCGTGAATATACTGAGCGCTGGCTTCATCAGCAGCAGGTACGTGCTGCCGTAGGTGACAGGGGCATTATGACAAAAGAATTGTATTATCCTGTTCTTGATATATTCATTCAGGCCTGGCCCTTTGCCAGTTCCGATACAGCTGCAAAAGAGGGAACATTGCTAAAGGCTACAATCTCCGGAGACGGAGGAGGTGAGTGGTATTTGTCCAGAACAAACAATAAATGGAGCCTTGGTTCGCATAACGGATCACAGCCCGTAAGTGAAACAATCATTGATGGAGATATTGCCTGGAAACTTTTTTCCAAAAGCATTAGAAAGGAAGATGTGCCGAATGGTTTTACCATAAAAGGAGATGCGGCCCTGGGTGAGATCATTTTGAATATGGTGTCAGTAATGGCTTGACTAATTAAACCAATTGCTAAAATGAAGATCAAAAGCATTGTTATAGATGATGAACCGCTGGCCCGGAAAGGGATCAAAGAGTATATCGCGGATGTAGATTTCCTGGAGCTGACTGGTGAGTTTGATAATCCCTTAAAGGCAACTGATATCCTAAAGAAAGGGGAATGTCAATTGCTTTTCCTGGATATACAGATGCCGAAAATAACAGGCCTTGATTTTTTTAAAACGTTGCAGAATCCTCCACCAGTAATATTCACTACAGCTTTTCCTCAATATGCACTGGATGGGTTTGAAGTAAATGCACTGGATTATCTGGTGAAACCTGTTTCCTTTGAACGGTTCCTGAAGGCTGCACTGAAAGCAAAGGAATATTATGAAATAAGAGAGAAGAACTCTGCAGAAATATCATCTTCAGATTATAATTACTTTTTTATTAAAGCGGATAACAAACTGGTAAAACTGTTTTTTGATGAAGTGCTCTTTGCAGAGGCATTACAGAATTACGTTGTCATACACACCAGGGATAAGAAATATATCACCTATCTCACATTCAAGGCTGTAGAGGATTATCTTCCTTCCAGTCAATTCATCAAAACACATAAATCCTATATCATTGCATCTTCAAAGATCGACAGCATTGAAGGGAATGATATACGCATTGGCCAACATCATATACCTATTAGCAGGAATTTAAAGGAAGAGGTTATGGAGAAATTGTTGAACAACAGGTTTCTTAAACGAGAGTAAATTTTTGGGAGAGACGTGGTTTACGAGCCTTCATCCAGGCGCCTCGCGAGTCCTTTTCAGCATTGTGGTCCGTGAGGCACCAACCACCGCAGGGAATTTTGGATAAGAAAACTTCAAAATGCCCCCATCCAAAAATTTAAAGTTTATTTACCTGATTCAGCACGGCATTTACCACTTCCGTGCAGTATTTCAAATTGAACTCATAGATATCAGCCTTGCTATACCACTGTTCCAGATTTTCCCGGAGCATGGCTTTGGCCCGGTTCAATCTCACTTTCACATTGATCTCGCTAATATTGAGTGCCTCTGCAGTTTGCGCCACAGAAAAATTCTCCGTTTCCCGTAAAAGGAACACCAGGCGATAGGGCTCTGGTAATTTCTCCAGGCTCAGTTCCATGATCCTTTTTAATTCCATCTGCAGTGGGAATTTTCCGGCAAGCGTTGCGGCAGTATGCTCTTCGAAATTTTCGCCCGCTGCACTCAACGGTATGTTTTCAACCCTTCTTTTCATCTTGTAAATACATTTATTGATCATTATCCGGGTAAGCCAAGTGCTTAGCTGGGATCTTCCCTGGAACTGATGCAATTTTTCATAGCCTGTTATATATGTGTCCTGCATGACATCCTGCACATCCTCATGTAACAGTCCATAGGACCGTCCGATTTTATAAAGAAGTGAATTGTATCGCCGGATGATGATCTCATACAGTGCAATTTCACCTGCCAGCACACGGCCAAGCACTTCCATGTCCGTCAGGGTATTATTCAATAAGTTTTGCTCCATCAATTCAATAAGTTTAACCGTTATCAGGTTTGGAAGGGGTGATTCCAATATGATGTTCTAATAACAGCTTACCCCCAAAATAGTTGCCAATTATCAGCATCGCCAGTGCAATCCATTTAAAGACCAGCAATGTGGTACTGTCTTTGACAAGATCCGGATATTCATGCCATGCATTGGAAGCCCAGATCGAGAAAAGGATCGTAGCCAATCCATTAAAGGTGGAATGCCAGAGAATACTTACAATCGCTTTTGTTTTCCTGGCAGGAACAAGCAGGCTCTCCCAAATCCCGAATAAAATGGCGAGCCATGCTGTTCCCGCTCCGGCCATCAAATTATAAAATGCAGCATGTCCTGCCCAGGTATTATCCGAAAAATAAAACAAAGAGCTGCAGGCAACAGACATGGGAAAAAGGGCCGAAGGAAAGTGTGCCAGTATGATATGTAAAGGGTGGCCGGCTATTCTCGGTTTAACCATAAACACTACTTTCTCAAATCTACCCAGGTTTTACCATTGGATTAAAAAAAAGCAAAAAGGTTACAAAAGGAGTATTAAAGATTACTAAGAATAATTTGTGTCGTTTACGCCGTTACGCCGTTGTTGGTGATTCCCGACTGTTTTAGGCAACTATTTATTATAATGAAACAAGGGAGCACCAACAACCAGCCTCTTATACCGGTTGTTGGTGACCAGGTCTATACCCGTTAAAGACTTTTAATGTAAACAGCAACAACGGCGTACAGTGGGCACCAACAAGGGCTAAAGTAAACACCAGCAACGGCGTAAAGGCGCAGTACTTCTTAAAATATCCTAACTTTAGGTAGCTAATGCCCTTGTCATGAAAATGACGCTGACGATATGCCTGCTGTTTGCTACGGGAATACTCTTTTCGCAGGATCGCTTATTTGAAGGGCCCGCCTTAGCCAAATTATCTGCAGCCGAACGGGAAGCCGAAAGGCCGGTTACTACAAAGGATATCACTGACCCAGCCATTTTATCTCGCCTATTAACAGAGCCTTACGCTACTGAAAGGGAAAAAGTTCGTTCCATTTTCCTCTGGATCACAGATAATATCAGCTATTTCCGCATGAACTCCCGGTTTGCTTCCACTGCTACCCGTAAAGGAAAAAAGGTGGAAGATGATGACATTCCCGATGCAGGTCCATTGAAACCCCTCACGGAAAGGATCGCCACCCAGGTACTCCAGCAGCGAAGGACTTTTTGTGATGGATATGCAAGATTATTTAAATCCTTATGTGATCATGCTTCCATCCGTTCAGAGATCATAACGGGTTATGCGCGCTCTGACATCAATACAGCGGCAGAAAAATTCAGTTCCAATCATTCCTGGAATGCGGTTTATTATGATAGCGCCTGGCACCTGATGGATGTTACATGGGCAAGTGGCTATTCAACCCGTTCAGGAGGAGACTTTGTAAAGAAGTTTGATGACTACTATTATAATACACCTCCGGAACAATTCATCCGGCATCATTATCCCGATGATTTAAGATGGACTTTATTAAAGGATCCACCACCTTTATTTGAATTCCGGTATTCTCCATTCAGGCAACGTTCATTTATCAAATATGATATAACCGATTATTATCCTTCCCGTGGAATCATTGAAGCAAGGGTGGGAGATACCATACATCTGGTGCTGGAGACTGGCAACGCGCCCTGGAGCAGGTCCGTAACACCGGATTCATTATGGGATTCCACCGTATTGGTATACACGCCTGATTATAAATATGTGCAACCAGATGGGCCTGCCCGTGGAAACCGTGTGTCTTATAGCTTTCCCGTTGATTCAGAATCAGTGGAGTGGCTGCATATTATGTATAATAATGACGCAGTGTTGAGGTATAAACTGAATGTAAAGAAATCAAATAGTAACTGAGGATTGGAAAGTTGACTGTTGATTGCAGACATTTATTCACCTTAAACTTCAGGCCATGGCACAACACATCATTGCTAGGATCGCCATTTATCTCCTCTCTATTGTCATGATCGCATTTGGCGTTTATCATTTCCTTCATCCGCGTAACCTGTTAGTATTTGTTCCTTCCAATATTCCCGGAGGTATTACCTGGGTATATGTGGTGGGTGCGGCTTTTATACTGGCAGCTCTCGCCTTTATATTCAATAAGGGGGTAAAGGTGGCAGGATATCTTCTGGCCCTGCTGCTGATCATATTTGTGCTGACCATTCACCTGCCTAATTGGAGACAGGCCGGAGATGATGAAATGAGACAGGGAGCGCTGATCAATATATTAAAAGATACAGCACTGGCTGCATTTGCCCTTCATATAGCAGGTAGCGCGGACAGCCATGGAATGAAGTATTGATATTGGAATTTTGGTATTGAAACTTTCGAAATTCCAAAATCTAAAATATGTCTAGCTACCCCGCTGGGATCCGGTATTTGCCTGTTTGCTGACGAAACCAGACTTGGGCTTTTGAATGAATTTTGAACCTTTGGCATCCTGGCCCTTGCTTTTTTTATCGCCTTTCTTTTTGCCTTTATTATTCTGTTGATTCAGAAGTGACATAATAGTATCTGTTTTGAAGGTCAAAGATAAGCGAATTTAAAAAACCCCTGCCTGGGCAGTTAATAGCATGATTTTTATTTATTACCACTGATAATATTTATACATTTCAATCAATATTCTTCTATCTTATGGCCCACAGGGCCTTTACTACAAATTATTTCCGGGCTTTTGGCGAAATTTATTATTCGCCAAAAGACACGAGAGCTAATCATCATTTTATTTATATATTCGGTGATATTTATTGCTTGTGAAATATTTCCTGGGAATTGATATTGGTACTACCCATACAAAAGCAGTTATCATCAACCATAACGGGCAACTTCTTTTTGAGTCAAAGAAAGGCTATGATCTCCTGCATCCTCAACCGGGGTATGAAGAACAGGACCCCGTATTGATCATGGATGCGGTTGCTACGGTGATTAAGAAAGCGTTGCTTGCTGTTCCATCTGGTGATGAATTGGCAGCAATAAGTTTTAGCGCAGCCATGCATAGTCTTATACCTGTTGATTCAACAGGTAAGCCCATTTATAATGCTATTATCTGGGCAGATACCCGTAGTCAGAAAGAAGCTGAAGAAATTGGCAGTCATCCGGATGCCGATAAGATCATACAGGCAACCGGAATCCCCATCCATCCCATGTCTCCCTTATGCAAGATCGTATGGTTTAAGAAACGGATGCCGGAAGTATTTAAAAAGACCTGCCGGTTCATTTCAATAAAGGAATATGTATTTTTCTGTCTTTTCGGAAAATACATCGTTGATTTTTCTGTGGCCTCAGCAACAGGCCTGTTCAATGTGAAACAAAGAAAATGGGATGCTTCGGCTTTGAAACTGGTGGGGATAGATGAAGGTAAATTATCATTTCCCGTTTCCACACTGCATGCTGAAAAGGAGTTATTGCCTGAGTATTCAAAGCTCTTTAATATTCAAAAGGAAATTCCATTTATCATTGGCTCCAGTGATGGATGCCTGGCTAACCTGGGTTCAGGGGCGGTACAGGAGGGAGAAACTGCCCTCACAATTGGAACAAGCGGTGCCGTGCGAATGACGGTTAATAATGGAATGGACCTTGCTGTTAAGAATAAATTATTTCTCTATCCGCTTACTGATGATCTTTACGTAAGTGGTGGTGCTATCAATAACGGTGGTATAGTCTTACAGTGGTTATCAGAATTCTTTTCTAATGAGGAAGAGCCAGGGGAAGATATTTATAATGAATTGCTATCCCTTGCAGAAAAAATTAACCCCGGTGCTGATGGTTTGTTTTTCCTTCCCTATCTGCTGGGTGAACGTGCACCTATATGGGACGCAAATGCAAAAGGGGTGTTGGTAGGGCTAACACTAAAGCATAAAAAAGGCCATGTTGTAAGGGCGGCCCTGGAAGGAGTATCATATACTTTGGCCCAACTGGTCAATAAACTTGAAAAGACCTATAGCCCAATTAAATCGATAAATGTTAGCGGCGGATTTGTTCAGTCTTCTTTCTGGGTACAACTGATAGCAAATGTTACCGGAAAGAAAATAAATGTGACTGAATTGGCTGATGCCTCAGCTATGGGTGCAGCCTATCTGGGTATGTTTGGTACAGGTCATTTAAAAGACCTGTCCGCAGTGAAAGAATTTGTAAAGATTACCCGGGTTTTTGAACCTGATCCTGCCGCTCATGAAAACTATGTTCAACTGTCTGTTTTTTTTGATTCACTATATCCCCGGTTAAAAGACGATTTTGCAATCCTGAGCCGGTTACAGGAAAAATAACATTCTATGCCATTATTAATCATTCTTGTTGGCATTGCCATTTTGTTGGTAATGACATTGAAAAAGGTCAGTCCTTTCATTGCGTTGTTAATTACAAGTTTTGTAGTTGGCTTTTTGCTTAAAATGCCGGTCCCAGCTATAATTAATTCTTTAGAAAAAGGCGTTGGAAGCACATTAAGTGACATTGCCCTGATCATTTGCCTTGGTGCAATACTTGGAAAAATGCTGGAAAAAAGTGGGGCTACACAACAGATCAGTGACACGCTGATCAAAGCATTCGGGAAGAAGAATATTCAGTGGGCAGTTGTACTTACGGGCTTTCTGATTGGTATTCCTTTATATTATAATGCAGGATTTGTGATACTGGTGCCTCTGGTATTTTCCATTGCCATCAATTCCGGTCTTCCGTTATTTTATATTGCCATACCAATGGCGGCTTCCCTTTCTACCACACATGCATTTTTGCCGCCACATCCGGGCCCTGCTCTATTGATCAATTCATTTAATGCAGATCTTGGCCTTACCCTGGTCTATGGTCTTATACTGGCAGTTCCCTGTGTTATAATTGCGGGGCCATTGCTGGGAAGAATAATGCAAAGAATAAAAGTAGATATAAGCAGTAATACTCTTTTCTCTGCGCCGGTAGAAAAGAAGGAAAATCTCCCATCGGCCTGGGCAAGCTTCCTGTTTGCGCTTTTGCCAGTAATACTAATAATCCTGAAAGTAATTGTAGACACATTTGTAAAAGAAAATAACCTGCTAAAATCAATTGTCACCTTTACAGGCAATGCTACCGTTGCGCTATTGATTGCTGTGATCTGCACAGGTTATTTTTTAGGCGTCAGGAAAAGCAAATCCATGGATGAGGTGATGAAATGGTTAAGTGATGCAGTTGCGGGTGTGGCATTGATCGTTTTTATCATTGCA
This sequence comes from uncultured Bacteroidota bacterium, assembly GCA_946479535.1. Next base: position 6,481 of record CAMLGP010000001.1, on the reverse strand, counting down.
GCCGGCGGAGTTTTTAAACAGGTACTTATTGATAGTGGAACGGGAAAATATATAACCAATTTAAGTGCTCAATGGCAGGTATCGCCACTGGTATTTGGATGGCTGGTAGCTGCCATGCTAAGGTTGACGCTTGGATCTGCCACTGTTGCCGGTATAACTGCAGCTGGAATTGTTTCACCTCTTGTACTGGCTGGATCTGTATCTCCTGAACTGATGGTATTATCAGTAGGAGCAGGCAGCATTTTCTTCTCACATGTAAATGACACCGGCTTCTGGATGTTCAAAGAGTTTTTCAATCTTACACTCAGGCAAACCTTTCTGACCTGGTCGCTTATGGAAACAGTAATATCCATATTGGGTTTGGGGGGTGTACTTATTTTAAATGCAATTATCTAATCCCAATAGCTACCGGGATCCCCCCATACTATAAAGGTTGATATGTTGCTGTTCCGGTGTGGTTATACAAATATTTCCCGGGCCCTTTTCCACAAAATTCTTGAGGCCATTCTGTTTTAATGCCTCGATCCTGCTTTTCATATCCGCAGCAAAATAGGTAATTGCAGGATAAGAGAATTGGGTAGTCTGATGCAATCCCAAAATACTCAACCCATCAGTTAATATTGCCCAGGGATGTGGACTTGCCATTTTAGAAAGTGCAATAAATCCCAGTTTTTCCCAGAATGCAATGGATGTTTCGAGATCTTTCACCGGGTGGGCAAATTCTCCATACATTCCTGCTGTTTGATTGGTATATGTTTCTGGCCTCCCATATTCATCCGGTTTCATTGTTAGCATGGTCTTTCCAGATGGCAGCCTGAATCCATAAGGCACGGTAACAATGCTGATGGTAAGATCATCCGGGCTTTTCAAAATATATCGCTGAAGAGGATCAGCTGGTGTTGGTTTGTATGTAAAGACAATTCCCTTTGCTTCCAGAGTAGCGTTCACGCTTGCTGCATCAGTGGAATAATAGGTCAGCGCTATGTAAGGATCTTTGTCTTTTCTGACCATAATGAGGAGGGCTTCATCAGTAACCTGTATCCAGGGAAAGGGAAAATTTTCTCTCATTATTTCTTTGAATCCAAGGCGCTGATAAAAGGCAAGCGATTGATCCAGATCGGGACTCGTAATTGTGATGGCGTTGATCTCGCCCAATATTGGTTTCGGCAATGGAGGCATCATAATTATATGGTTTTATGGTTAGCTTTTTTTCTTTTTATCGGTAAGGAAGAAATTAATGTAACCATATCGATAAACATCGATTTTCTGTATAGCCTGTGCACGTCTTTGTGCTTCCAGCTTAAAAAGTATGCTGGAAACATGGGTTTTTATAGAATCACTTCCAGCTACATATTTTCTTTAATAAAATTGATCTCGCTAATCTTGAAAAGGATCAGCAAACAAGGACCAATAACTCGAAATCTATGATAATGGGCCTCATAGGAACGAAATTAATCCGAAAATCAATCAGTCGGGTTTTTACAATCGGAATGTCAATTTAAACGCCGGATAATAATGAAAGGCATAACTGTCTGGCTGAAAGAACAGGCTTTTTTGAAGATCAATGCCCGCATTGGCCTTTCTGGCTTTCCGTTTATTTCTGCCAGCCGCAATGAATAATGGAATACTTATCAGGGTGGCTCCCGCTCCCACAAATACCAATGCACCCAATGTTTCAAAAGATACATTGCCGGGGGCAGCAATGGCGGCGCAGGTGACGCCTACACCTAAAGGAACAAATCCGGTAATTCTTTGGCTGCGACCGAGAACAAGATAATCATGCCTGGTCATCTTTTTAGTGGTATCTGATTGGGAATAAGTGGTGATAGATAATGAAAGAAGCAAAATAATTGTGGCAGACTTTCTCATAACAGTGGTTTTAGTGAAAGCCAAGTTCCACTAAAGAATGGAAAGCCGGAAATTGAATTCTGAAAACCGACGCCAGGGAGAAAATGAAAAATTACTGAAATAAGAGACCTGGTCTGAAATTCCTGGTAGATTCTCCTTACAATAAAAAAGGATCATGCAACATGTGCATGATCCTGATACGAAGTTAGTGGTTATAATAAGTTATCAATTGCTGCGCTAAAAGGCCTTTTTCTCTTCTTTACCTGCCACAATATATCCACGATAGGAGATAGTCTGTCTGTTCGTACTGTTAACACTGAGTGAGGCTGTACCATTATCAAAAACAGTGAGATACAATTGCTGCACATCATTCGCATCCTTTGGCTTAATGGAAATATCCCAGCTATGCGCTTTTACTTTTACCAGTTTATAATCAAAATCTTTGGAAGTGAACTTGATACCGCCTTCACCATTGATCGGAGCTGAATAAGCCCTTCCGAAGTAAGGCAGGTAAGAAATTACTTCTCCTGGTTTTATGGTAAGATCATAATCTGACGTGGTAAGGCTGCGACTTCTCATCGACTGAGGATTTACATAGTCGGCAACAAATACAAAGTTTTTCGACTCTACAAGTGCCTTCACTTTCGCCGGATTCTTTTCCTGCGCACCTGCCATGAAGGAGAAGGCCAAAACGGCACTGGCCAGCAGGGCGGTTTTTAATCCTATATTTTTCATTTCTATGTTTTTATTTTTTTAATACGGTCAAATGGCTTTCGGCAATCGCCTCCGGTCATACTACTCATTTTATATCCTAAAATTCTTCAGAAAATATGCCAATAACCCTTAAATAACCGTGAATAATACTCCCCAAATCGGGGCAATATCTGGATTTGACGGGTGGTAGCAATCGCTTTTGAGATTTGATTATCTTTAACTCTTACACATTATTAAACTGGTAATTATGAAATCCCTGTTTCGATTACTCCTGGTCATTTTGGTGTTTTTAACAGCATGTAATAATAATTCCGATAAGCCTGCCGGAACGGCTGGCAGTGCTGACGAGGCTTTTGGCAAACTGGCAGATGATTATCTCACTGGCTATCTCGCCTGGCGTCCACAACAGGCCGTAGGACTTGGTTTTCATGAGTACGACGGAAAGGTTACCGACTATAGCAAAGCCTCCCTCGATGCCGAATTAAAACGATTAAAAGATTTTGCGCAGAAATTGAGCTCAGTGGATACAGCTGATCTCAGTCCAAAAATGTTCTATGACTACCGCATTCTGAAACTGGCTATTAACTCCGATATATACAATTTCGAAGATTTCAAATACTATACGCATAATCCCATGAATTATGCGAATGCTGTGGATGTAAATCTGTATATCAAAAGAGATTTTGCTCCGCTGGAAGAAAGACTCCGTGATGTAATAGCTGTTGAGCAAAAGATACCAGAAGTCTTCGCTGCTGCAAAGGCCAACCTGGAAGATTCACTTCCCAAACCCTATATCGAAACCGCCATTTCTATTGCAGAAGGAGGAGCTGGTTTTTTGAAAGGAGATCTGCTGGTGGCATTGAAGGATGTGAAGAATGATTCACTGATGAAGACATTCTCGGAAGTGAATAATAAGGCTATTGCAGCCATTGCGGATTATGTAAGCTGGCTAAAAAAGGAAAAATTGCCCAAAGCCAATAATGCTTATGCTATTGGTGTGGATAATTATAAGAAAATGTTGCTGTATTCAGAAGATATCCGCATAACTCCTGAGCAGATACTGGAGATCGGTTTAAAAGAACTCCAACAGGAGAAGGAACGTTTCAATAAAGCAGCAGCAATCATTAATCCTTCCAAAAAACCAAGAGATGTGCTGAATGATGTGCAGAAAGAACACCCTACTGCAGAGAACCTCATACCAGAAGCCAAAAAGAACCTGGAAATGATTCGTCAGTTTGTGATCGATAAGAATATATGTACCATGCCCTCAGAGGTAAGAGTGCAGGTAAAAGAAACTCCACAATATGCGCGTGCTACCAGTACGGCGAGTATGGATGTGGCAGGTCCATTTGAGACAAAGGCAAAAGAATCTTATTATTATATAACACCCATTGATCCGGCCTGGACTGCCAAACAGAAAGAAGACTGGCTTTCATCTTTTGATTATTATACAACGGATAATGTAACGGTGCATGAAGCCTATCCCGGACATTATACCCAGTTCCTTCATCTCAATGCTTCTTCTGCCAGCAAGATTGAAAAAATATTCGGAAGCTATGCATACATTGAAGGTTGGGCACATTACTGTGAGAAAATGATGATAGATCAGGGTTTTGGCAATAATGGTGATTCCATTAAAGCAGCCAAATACGCTATGGCTCAATCAGGAGATGCCTTATTGCGACTCTGCAGGCTTTGTGTATCCATTAAAATGCATTGCCAGGGAATGACCCTCGCGGAGGGTACCAAATTTTTTATGGATAACTGGTATCAGGGGGAAAAGCCTTCGTACCAGGAAGCGCTAAGGGGAACTTTTGATCCGGGATATTTATTTTATACTGTTGGTAAACTACAGATACTAAAACTCCGTGATGATTATAGCAAACAGGAGGGAGCCAATTTTTCGCTTAAATCATTCCATGATCAACTGATGGACAATGGCATGCCGCCCGTCCGCCTTTTGAGAGAGGTATTGCTTAAGGATCAGAATACCTGGGACCAAACTTTATAATAGATAAATAACTATCTCTTCCGCAGTACTGCCATGCGGGTACCTACAGCATAATTTGCCTGCAGCGGCACATAACTTATGTATTCAATGTTTTCATTGTCTCTCCAGGTCAATACCTGTTGGGATTTATCATTCATATAACGGAAAACAGTGTCGATGTGTACAAGTTGAGCACTTACAATATCTACCTGAATTTCGCGAGAGGAGTAACAACTTGCCAGCGCTACCATGGCAAGCAGCAGAACGCTCAAGGTTTTCATAATAGGCTTTCTAGAATCCCGTCAATATATATGCCACAATCTAAACAAGTGCTTCATAAAGCACTTCAACAGGATGTTTCGCCTTCCTCCCTGTTCCATCCTTTACCTGGTGACGGCAACTGGTGCCTGGTGCGGCTATAATTGTTTCAGTAGATGATTTGCGAACAGCAGGCAGCAGTACCATTTCACCTACCTGCATGGAAATTTCGTAATGTTCCTTTTCATAGCCAAAGCTGCCGGCCATGCCGCAACAGCCGGAGGGAATAATTTCAACAGAATAGTTTTCAGGGAGTGAAACAATGGTGGCAGAAGGATTAACAGAAGAGAGGGCTTTCTGCTGGCAATGGCCGTGCAGTAATACCTGCTTTTTTTCTTTGGTAAATAATCCAGGATGAATAACTCCTTTGTCAATTTCTGACGCAAGAAATTCATCAATTAAAAACACATTTTTGGAGAGTTCTTTAGCCTTTTCGAAATTGACATCATCTGCAAGATCAATATATTCATCCCGGAAAGTAAGAATGGCAGAAGGTTCAATTCCTAATAGTGGTGTTTCTGGAGTAATCAAAGGAGAGAGTAAAGAAATATTTTTATTGGCAATCACCTTCGCTTTTCTAAGAAGACCCTTGGATAACCAGGCTCTTCCACTTTCAGTGTGTTCCGGAATAATTACTTCATAGTCCAATTTCTCCAATAATTCAATAGCTTTAATTCCGATCTCTGTATCATTGAAATTGGTAAACTCATCACAGAACAGGTAAACTTTTTTCGTGGGCCTTGCAGAGGCATAGCCAGTGTGTTTATGTTGTTTATGCCATTTCCGGAGTGTGGTCTTATATAATTTGGGCATCGATCTTTCAACGGCAAAGCCCGATGCCTTCTTTACCAGTTTGCTTACCAGTGGATTTGTCATAAAGAAATTATACAAACCAGGCCAGATTGAACCAGCAGAAGAAGTGGCATTAAACCATGCAATCAGTTTTGAACGGAAGGGCACTCCATTGGCATCATAATAATGCTGAAGGAATTCCGCTTTTAATTTGGCTACGTCTACATTGCTTGGACATTCCGACTTGCAACCTTTACAGCTAAGGCAAAGGTCCATTACTTCATAGATCTCTTTATGATCAAAACGATTTAATTTATCTGAATGGGTAAGGAATTCGCGGAGTATATTGGCCCTGGCACGAGTTGTTTCTTTTTCATTCCGCGTGGCCATGTACGAAGGACACATGGTACCGCCACTCAATTGGGTTTTCCGACAATCACCACTGCCATTGCACTGTTCTGCGTGCTGAAGGATATCCTGATTATAAAAGCGGAAATTGGTCTTGAAGACTGGTGTTTTTTGTCCGGGTACATACCGGAGAAAACTGTTCATGGGAGGTGTATCAACGATCTTGTTGGGATTGAAGATGGAATGTGGGTCCCAGGCTTTCTTTATCTCTTTCAGTAAACGGTAATTCTTTTCACCTACCATCTGGCGAATGAACTCACCACGTAATCTGCCATCTCCATGTTCACCACTGAGTGAGCCATTATATTTTTTAACCAGCTTTGCGATCTCTTCTGCAATAACACGAAAAAGACGATTGCCTTCCTCCGTCTTCAGATTGATAATGGGCCGCAAATGGATCTCACCTGATCC